>JAAEEP010000006.1 GCA_013415695.1 Methanomassiliicoccales archaeon
GCGGATCGATTCCGGTTGATCCTGCCGGCGGCCACCGCTATTGGAATCCGATTAAGACATGCGAGTCGAGAGTCTTCGGGACTCGGCAGACTGCTCAGTAACACGTGGATAACATGCCCTTAGGTGGGGGATAACCTCGGGAAACTGAGAATAATACCCCATAGATCTAGGATACTGGAATGCTTCTAGGTCGAAAGCTCCGGCGCCTAAGGATTGGTCTGCGGCCTATCAGGTTGTAGTGGGTGTAACGGACCCACTAGCCAGTGACGGGTATGGGCCTTGGGAGAGGGAGCCCAGAGATGGACTCTGAGACACGAGTCCAGGCCCTACGGGGCGCAGCAGTCGCGAAAACTTCACAATGGGGGAAACCCCGATGAGGGGATTCCAAGTGCCAGCACACAGTGTTGGCTGTTCTCTCGTCTAAAAAGCGGGAGGAGTAAGGGCCGGGTAAGACGGGTGCCAGCCGCCGCGGTAATACCCGCGGCCCGAGTGGTGGTCGATTTTATTGAGCCTAAAACGTCCGTAGCCGGCCTAGTAAATCCTTGGGTAAATCGGCCAGCTTAACTGTCCGAATTCCGAGGAGACTGCTAGGCTTGGGACCGGGAGAGGTCAGAGGTACTTCTGGGGTAGGGGTAAAATCCTGTAATCCTGGAAGGACCACCGGTGGCGAAGGCGTCTGACTAGAACGGATCCGACGGTGAGGGACGAAGCCCTGGGGCGCAAACGGGATTAGATACCCCGGTAGTCCAGGGTGTAAACGCTGCGGGCTTGGTGTTGGGGGTCCTTTGGGGGCGCCCAGTGCCGGAGAGAAGTTGTTAAGCCTGCTGCTTGGGGAGTACGTCCGCAAGGATGAAACTTAAAGGAATTGGCGGGGGAGCACCGCAACGGGAGGAGCGTGCGGTTCAATTGGATTCAACGCCGGAAAACTCACCAGGAGCGACGGTTACATGAAGGCCAGGCTGATGACCTTGCCTGATTTTCCGAGAGGTGGTGCATGGCCGTCGTCAGTTCGTACCGTAAGGCGTTCTCTTAAGTGAGATAACGAACGAGACCCTCACCATTAGTTGCTAGTGGCCCCTCCGGGGGACGCGCACACTAATGGAACCGCTGGCGCTAAGTCAGAGGAAGGAGAGGTCAACGGTAGGTCCGTATGCCCCGAATCTCCTGGGCTACACGCGCGCTACAAAGGGCGGGACAATGGGCTCCAACACCGAAAGGTGAAGGCAATCCCGAAACCCGTCCGTAGTTCGGATTGAGGGCTGTAACTCGCCCTCATGAAGCTGGATTCCGTAGTAATCGCGAGTCAACATCTCGCGGTGAATATGCCCCTGCTCCTTGCACACACCGCCCGTCAAACCACCCGAGTTGGGTTTCAGTGAGGGTGCCTCTCTTTGGGGCGCTCGAACTGAGATTCAGCAAGGAGGGTTAAGTCGTAACAAGGTATCTGTAGGGGAACCTGCAGATGGATCACCTCCTACGCAAGGGGGGCTTCGGCCCCCCTAATAAAATTCCAATTCCATGTGGTATGCCAGGCACCAAAATGCACATCGAACGTCCATTCATTTTCATAGACACTCTGGCATTTCCACCTCTGCAATCTATGAACAATACTGAAATATCCCAAAACCTCAATTGCTTGGACCGTAACTATTCTTGAGGAATGGTTTGGAGGAGAGATCTTGTTGACTGGGAAAGGCGCGACCAAGGCATTGATCGCACTGCTAATAGCCGCTGTGGTGATTTCTTCTGGGTGTCTCTCGAGTTCTGATCGAGATGAAACCGGGGACTCAATTTTCACCTCGGCGATGAACGAGTATCTTAAAGCCAACTACCGAACCGCTTCCGCACTCTTCGAGGATGCAAGCCAAGCATATTCCCTGGAAGGAGAGGTGACCAGATCCATTCGGGCCACAAATTGGAAATTCATCTGCCAGCGAATGACGCTGGAGTTCCCCTTCACCAGGGCCGAGGCTGAAGTCCTGCTGGAAGAGGCTTTTCCCAACATGCCTCGAGAAACGCGGAACGCCTGGCTTGATAACGATTCGACGGAGAAGCTGATCTCAGATGGAGAGGTTCTGTACTACGAGCAGTTCATCCAGAACATCAGATTCCGGAACCTTGAATTGATAAGGGAGATGATGGAAGGGATCGGGCACACGCCCATATACGATTCGGAGGCCATCAGGAACATTGTCTGGAATGCCACCCCTTTACATGAAGGTCCCTACCTGAATCCTATCCAATTCCACGGATGGGGAAATCTATCGGTTCCCAGAGATGAACTTCCTGAGAACGGAACCCTGGAACTCTGGATACCGCATCCGGTGACCACCTCAAGTCAGGTCAATGTGAAAATCGTTTCAATAGAGCCATGGGAGTACATCGTCCATCAGCCGGACGTTTACGCGGACCTAGGTCTGGCCTACTTGGAGATACCCCTAAACGAGATAAAGGGAGACCTTGAGGTCACCATCGAGTTCACATTCACCGAGTATGAGATGCGATTCAGCGTAGATCCCGAAGAAGTGGGAGAATACGATGAGGGATCGTCCGAGTACATCCACTACACTCGCACTTCTGAGAACATTGTCGTAGATCAAGAAATCAGAGAACTGGCGCTTTCGATCGTGGGTAACGAGACGAATCCATACCTGCAGGCCCAGAAGATCTACTGGTACGTCGTCGACAATATACCATACAGTCTCGTACCACACCTCTATCTGTCGACCGCGGGAATCCCGGAATCACAATACGTTCATGAGATGGGACATGGAGACTGCGGCGCCCAGAGCTCCTATTTCTGCGCTCTTTGCAGATCCATAGGCATTCCAGCCAGGGACATTGGGGGCAACCAACTGGTTCCGGGAACTGCCGGTAACCACTTCTGGGCGGAGTTCTTAGTACCGAATTATGGTTGGGTTCCAGCGGATGTTACCATTGCCGAGATCGCTGACTGGTCGTTTGATGCCACCGATGAAGAGAGGACTACTTTCAAGGAGTTCTACTTCGACAACCTCGATCCCTACAGGTTCATCATACAGAAGGACTTCGACATTCCGATGAACCCGGACCCTGTTAACGCCATCCTGTTCAGAACAGTGCATCAGGCACCATCGGCGGTCTGCTTGACCTCTCAGACTGATGTTGAACTGACAATGTACTATCATTGGGAATTCGATATCGACCCTATCGGAGGGGAGTATACTCAGTAGGCTTTCACAGATCGATCCATTGTGATTTGACCGATTTCGATGCGAACCATACCTCAAGGTTTAGAACCTTGTTACCCAGTGTTGAGGCAACCTTGAAATATGATTGAACGCTATCGGAGATTCCCGTGAATGCGATGAAATATATCTTTGTCACGGGAGGTGTGCTTTCCGGATTGGGAAAGGGCATCACTGCTTCTTCTATCGGGCGACTTCTGAAATCCAGAGGTCTGAAGGTCACTGCCATAAAGATCGACCCCTACCTGAATATTGATGCGGGCACGATGAACCCCTTCGAACACGGAGAGGTATTTGTCCTGGAGGATGGCGGTGAGGTCGATCTGGACCTGGGTAACTACGAGAGATTCCTGAATGTGAACCTTACCAGCGATCACAATATCACCACAGGCAAGGTCTACCAATCGGTCATCGAGAAAGAGAGGCAGGGAGAGTTCTTGGGGAAGACCGTTCAGATCATCCCCCATATCACCAATGAGATCAAGGGTCAGATCGAGTCTGTGGCTGATGGC
This sequence comes from Methanomassiliicoccales archaeon, assembly GCA_013415695.1. Classification (NCBI taxonomy): domain Archaea; kingdom Methanobacteriati; phylum Thermoplasmatota; class Thermoplasmata; order Methanomassiliicoccales; species Methanomassiliicoccales archaeon. The sequence continues at coordinate 3,740 of JAAEEP010000006.1, forward strand.
TCCGGGGCGGATGTGTGCATCGTGGAGCTCGGTGGTACGGTAGGAGACATCGAGAGTATGCCCTTCCTCGAGGCAGTAAGGCAGATGAAGACCGAGCTGGGCAAGGGGGAGAACTGTGTTTTCATACACACCACTCTGGTTCCTGTCCTTGGAACAGTTGGTGAGCAGAAAACCAAACCTACACAGCACTCCGTGAAGGAGCTCAGGTCCATTGGTATCCAGCCAGACATCATCGTCGCCAGAGGCACCAAACCGATCGATTACTCCATCAAGCGGAAGATATCGCTGTTCTGTGACGTTCCATTGGAGGCGGTAATATCTGCTCCGGATGCTAGATCCATATACGAGGTCCCCTTGATTCTTGAAGAACAGGGCCTGACCGAATTCCTCATCAAGAAGCTCAATCTCAAAGCCTTCCAGAAGGATCTGGATGAATGGAAGGCTTTTCTTGAAAGAGTGATAAACCCTCCGAATACTATCACGATCGCCTGCGTCGGCAAGTATACACATCTGGCAGATTCGTACATCAGTCACAAGGAGGCCTTCAACCATGCTGGAGCCGAGGCTGGTACGACCGTGGAGATAGTGTTCTTTGACTCGGAGGATTTCGAAAGCGAGGGGATACCCCATGGACTTGGTGAGGTGAACGGCATCCTTATCCCAGGGGGCTTCGGTGAACGAGGTATAGAAGGAAAGATCATGGCATCCCGGTTCGCGAGGGAGAAAGAGATACCTTTCCTCGGCGTCTGTCTTGGGTTCCAGATCGCGACCATTAGCATTGCCAGAGACCTGCTGGATCTGGAAGGAGCACATTCCACGGAGTTCAATCCCTCCACGAGACATCCTGTCGTTGATCTGCTACCAGAGCAGAGGGTGGTCAAGAAAATGGGAGCGACCATGAGATTGGGAGCTCAGCCAGTTATCCTTGATGAGAATAGCCTGGCCCAACAAGTTTACGATAAGAACCTGATAATGGAGAGACACCGCCACCGGTACGAGGTCAACCCCAAGTACATTGAGCAGTTCGAATCGAGCGGTTGGCGCTTTAGCGGTCGCTCGCCCGACGGCATACGAATGGAGATCGGGGAGCTTGAAGATCATCCATTCTTCGTCGCCTCGCAGTTCCATCCCGAATTCAAATCCAGGCCTGAGAGGCCTTCACCCCTCCATCTAGCACTGGTCAGAGCCGCTCTGGAGCACAAGACCCACTGAGCTTGGAAGGTAACTGAGGGAAGCTTTATAAGAGGGAAGGTGTTTGAGAGCCTGATACGATGGCGGAAGACGATTACCTCGCATTACTAGAGAAGGCAAAGGACGAGTTGCCAGATACCATAGAGAAGCACGAGAGGTTCAACGTTCCTGAGGTGGACGTGTTACAGGAGGGAAAGCAGACCGTCATCAGGAATTTCGGGGACATAGTGGAAGCCCTAAGGCGGGATCCCGAACATCTACTTCACTTCCTTCTGCGAGAGCTCGGAGCACCCGGATTCATCGAGGGTCGGAGGGTCATAATCAAGGCTAAAATCTCACCGAGCCAGGTTACCGACAGGATAAACAGCTACACCGAGACATGGGTGATCTGCTCGGAGTGCGGCAGGCCTGATACTCACATCAACAAGGAGGGACGGATCCTGGTCCTCGAGTGCGAGGCGTGCGGCGCCCACAGACCGGTCCATGTGAGCAAGACGATACGCCCACTGGAGACCAAAGGGGTGAAAGCTGGTGAGACCTATGAGCTGGTCATCGAGGACGTTGGAAAGAAGGGAGATGGACTGGCCAAGCGTGGCAACGTGGTCATCTATGTGCCTGGTACCATCAAAGGATCCCGAGTAAAGGTCAAGGTGGAGAAGGTAGACGGAAACATCGCCTTCGGAAAGATCTCAAACGAGTGATCCCAACCAAGAGGTTGATTACAATTCTCAGTTACGATTATCTAGTTCCTTTCTCATGGCATAGCTGATGAGGGACAAGCTCCCCATTATCGGGACCGCATTCATTTTTCTGTTCATTCAGTTCGCAGCCCTCACCCTGGCTCCGCTGTTTCCTGCAGAATACCAAGCCTTCGAGGACGCTGACAACCCGGTGAATCCACTTGTCTACATCGTGATGATCCTGCTTATCACCGGGATCGTGCTCATCCTCATCAAGTACGGAAAGGGTCGCATAATCCAGGCTATATTCCTCACATCGGTCTTCATCACCATATTCATCATGTTCATTCCCCTCATCTATCTGGTTTTCCCTAACGTGAACGCCGCCCTTCTCGGTTCTTTGGCGATGGCAGTTGCCATGGTGTCAGCCCTCATCATTCATCCTGAATGGTACGTGATCGATATCGTGGGAATAACAGTGGCGGCTGGAGTAACCGCGATACTTGGGATGTCCTTGGGAATACTTCCGGCAATGATCTTCCTCATCGTACTGGCATTGTATGACGCCATCTCGGTCTACAAGACCAAACACATGCTCACTCTAGCTGAGGGGGTGTCGCCTCTCGGACTCCCGGTTCTGTTCGTAGTACCGAAGAAGGGAGGATTCAAGATGGATTCACTGAAGGGCAAGAACATCACGGCCGAGGGGGAGGAAAGGGAAGCGGTTTTCATGGGCTTAGGTGATTCGGTGATCCCTGGAATATTGGTGGTATCGGCATTCATGTTCCTGCCAAGTTCATCAGGTTCCATGGACTTCCCAAACCTGATCGTGGCGCTGGGAACGATCATCGGAAGCTTCATCGGTTACCTTCTACTGATGAGGCTGGTCTACAGGGGAAAACCTCAGGCTGGCCTCCCTCTCCTGAATGGTGGGGCGCTTCTGGGTTTCGCCCTCACCTATATCATCGTGTTCCAGGAATTGAGCCTAGGGATCATATGAGCTTAGAAAGAATCATAACCGGTAACGCATTTCAGATTCTTGATCTAAAATGAGATTCCTGGTTCTCACCGACATTCACATGAGGGATAGGGTCATTGGATGGGCGAACGGGCTGGTAGAGACACACGACGCCGATGCCCTGATGGTTCTCGGGGACATTACTCAATTTGGGCCTCCGGAATGGGCCGGAGAGTTCCTCTCGGCATTCGAAGTACCGATCTACGCGGTACATGGCAATTGCGACCCACCGCTGGTCCTTGGTTGGATCGAGAAGACTGCGGTGTCATTGCACAAGGCCAAAATCCAGCTGGAAGGGGAGACCTTGATTGGTCTTGGGGGCTCCAATCCTACCATCTTCGACACTCCGAACGAGCAGAGCGAGGTTGAGATCTACGAGTCACTTCTACCTATCATGGAGAAGGGGGCGATAATGGTTACTCACTGCCCACCATATGGCATCAACGACAAGACACGTCACGGTCATCACGCCGGCAGCCATTCTCTTCTCAGGATCTCAAATGAGTTCAGACCCAAGGCTTGGCTGGCTGGACACATTCATGAGGCCAGAGGAATCGTGGAGGTGGATGGCACCAAGTATATGAATCCCGGAGCCGCCAAGGACGGCTTCTCGGGCCTCTTAGAGATAGGTGGATCGATAGTCATGGAACTCCTGGATCGAGTGGATTGAAACGGGCTTTATGCCAACTTCATAAATCCCACTTGGCACAAACCTTTTATATCACTCCTCTTTTCTCTCCTCCAGAGGATTGACATGGCACTCTGGCAGGGAAAGTCACGACGGAAGGCCACTGGTGGTAGGCGCCGCCCTCAGAGGAAGAAGAGACGCTTCGAAATCGGAAGGGAGATGCAGTTCACCTTCGTGGGAGCGGAGAGGCACAAGATGTACCGAACCAAGGGTGGCAACAGGAAGGTCCGCATGCTCAGCGCAGAATACGCGAACGTGGTGGATCCTAATGATAATTCGGTCAAGAAGGTCAAGATCCTGACTGTGAGGGAGAACCCTGCCAACCCCAACTACGTCCAGAGAAACATTATCAATAAGGGTGCCAAGATCCAGACGGACGCTGGGATGGCAAGAGTTACTTCAAGGCCAGGTCAGGACGGTACCGTGAACGCTGTGCTCATAGAGTGAGCACCAGTATTTTATATTCATTTTCTAATCGGTGTACCATGGCCCTTGATGAGGAGACAGCATGGGTCGTTTGGCCCGAATACTTTGATGCTAAAAGGAGCAGGTCTCAGGGTCGAAAGGTGAGCAAGAAGCTCGCAATCCCCAACCCAACCACGGAGGCCATTGCTAAGGTCCTGATCCGTATGGAGATGGATTTCAGGATCGAGGAAGACAAGTCTTACCCTGGTAATTGGCACCATCACAAAGGAAGGATTCTGGTCGAGAACTCGCTCCCAAAGACCGAGCTCATTCAGGAGATAGCCGAGAAACTCGCCCGGGACTAGCGGTCCTGGGGTGTCTCAACTTCCTCCACCAACTTCTTTCCGGCGGATACACTATCAACTGAGTGTATGACAGCCCCGGATTCAGCGATCGCTTGCTGAATCACGTCGAAGTCGATGGCATTGCCCTCGATGGTTATTTTGATTGACTCGGTTTCCTGATCCACCTCGTCAAGTGTGAGATTGACCCCTGAAACTCCTTCGAGCACGCTAAGACGTGTCGATAACTCCACTATGGAAGGATGGTGGGGCTTCAGGACATCCAGAACTAAACGCTTGATATCGCTCAAGGTACTTACCTATCCGTTCCTTCAGATTGATGAACGTGTATAAAATCATTTTCCGTGAAGTCCCAGACAAAGGGAAAGGTTATGGTATCCCGAGTCGATTTTGAATTGATGATGCCTTTCAGCGAGGTCAGGGTCTTGGATATCAACTCGGAATACTTGGGCGTCACCCCGGAGTACATGATGGAAGAGGCGGGGAAGGGAGTGGCCCAGTTGGTTAGAGAGCTTGCCGGGGAAGGTAGCAGTATTGGTATGATCTGCGGTACAGGTAACAATGCTGGTGATGCTTTCGTCGCTGCCAGGTATCTCAGCGACATCATGGAAGTGACAGTCGTTCTTGCCCGTCCATCTGAGAGGATAAGGACCGAGCTGGCCTTGAAGAACTACGAGAGAGTCCGTGACCTCTCGGTGGAGCCGGATGAGGTGGACTTTTCGACCTTCGACCTACTGGTCGATGCTCTATATGGAACCGGCATGAAGGGAGAGGTCAACGAGCCTTACAGGACACTCATAACCCGGATCAACGAGTTCGAAAAGACTGTCCTATCTATTGACGTGCCGTCGGGCTTGGAGGCCGACATCAAGGTAATTCCTGATTATACAATCACATTCCACGAACTCAAGGAAGGCATGACTGAGGACGACTGCGGCAAGATCGTGGTACATGACATCGGCATTCCGCCTGAGGCCAAGGAGTTCGTCGGGCCTGGGGAATTCATCTATTACCCTTTGCCTGAGGAGGAATCCTATAGGGGAGACAACGGTAAGGTGCTCATAGTCAGTGGAGGGTTCTTCCCTGGAGCGACAACCCTAGCTGGCCTTTCTTCGTACCGTATAGGTGTTGATCTGGTGCACATCGCCGCCCCCCTTTTGGCTTACGGCCCCATTGCTGGGCACTCGCCCAACTTCATTGTTCATAGGCTCAGTTCACCTGAGCTGGCGATGGAGGATGTCCCGATCGTGAAGGAGCTTATTGAAAAGGTCGACTCAGTCCTACTCGGTACGGGTCTCTGCGAATCCGAATCCAGCCAGAGGGTCATCCTGAGAATATTGGAGGATTGCGAGACGCCGATGGTGGTGAACGCTGATAATCTCGAGACAATAGGGAAAGATCTCTCTATCCTGGAAGACAAGACTGGAGTTCTCACCGTTCATCATCCTGGATTCAAAGCCATCACCGGTCGATTGCCTGGAGGCGATGTGGATTTCGACAAGTCCTCGGTAAAGGATTTCGCAAAGGAGATTGACTTCACGGTGATCCTGAAGGGAAGGGTGGACATAATCTCCGATGGCAAGAGGGTCCGGAGAAACAGGACCGGGAACCCTTCGATGAGTGTCGGTGGCACGGGGGATACGTTGGCTGGCATAATGGTGGGTCTACTAGCAAAGGGTGTAGAGCCTTTCGATGCTGCGAGGATCGCCTCATTCACGAACGGTTACGCCGGGGATATGGCATTCGAATCGCATGGCTTTGGGATGATGGCAAGCGATCTGGTTGAGAAGATACCCGATGTGCTCAAAATCTGCCTTGAGAAGGTTTTATAAGACCATCACCCAATTGAAACCATGTGATAGTGGCTATCATTTCGGATGTCCACTCCAATGTCGTGGCGCTTGAGGCGGTTCTGGAAGATATCGATACTCTTGGGGCCGATAGGATATTCTGCGCCGGGGATATAGTCGGCTACTATCCATTCCCCAATGAGACTATAGACCTTCTAAAGGAATGGAATGTGACCGCAATACAAGGGAACCACGACAGGGCGGTGATCCACTTCAATACCGTGGGAATGAATAGACTGGCTGCCGATGCGGCCAGATGGACCTCTGAAAACATCATCGCTGAGAATGTGGACTACCTCAAGTCTCTCAGATCAAACCTGAGGACCAAGGTCAATAGACGCATCATCGCGATGTACCACGGCTCACCCAGGGACGATGACGAATACCTTTACGAGATTGATACGGGACCGGAGCTGATTGAGATGTGCGCATGCGATTTCATGATATCTGGTCATACCCACATCCCATTCGTCCGGAAGTTCACCGACGGTACCCTCATAAACCCTGGATCAGTTGGACAACCCAGAGATGGCGATAGGAAGGCCAGCTATGCGATCTTGGATACAGAGCACGGCGATGTGACGATATGCAGAAAGTCATACAATATCGATAAGGTCTTCCGCAAGGTCAACGAGGTGGGTCTACCCCATTTTCTGGCTGAAAGACTGGAGTACGGTTTCTGAGCGTTTATCCCACAGCATAAAATATCGCCGAGGTGGTGTAGGGAGTTATGGATCCTCAGCCTCCTGCCATTCCCATCATTGATTATCCAATACTGAGGCTTGAGGGCATTCTCTGCGCTGGTGATCTCCACATAGGTATCGAAGCCGAGTACTCGGACAAGGGCATTCACCTGCCAAGCCTCACCCATAGAATGGAGCAGGAGCTCCTGGAGGTCAGGGAGAACGAGAAGGAGCTGATCCTTCTAGGGGACATAAAGCACATGGTCCCCGGGTCGACCCGTCAGGAACAAACGGAGGTCCCCAGGTTCCTCATGAGGGTGGGAGACAGCTTCGATGAGGTACACCTTGTGAGGGGCAATCACGATGGAGGCATCGAGGAGTTCCTTCCAGAAAGGGGGGTGAAGGTCCATTCATCGACGGGGTTCCGGGTAGGCGATGTTGGCTTCGTGCACGGGCATACTTGGCCCTCGAACGAGGTCATGGCCTCGAGCCTTCTAGTAATGGCTCACACCCATCCTGCCATCATGTTCAAGGATAACCTCGGACGGACGACCACCGAACCCTGCTGGCTTCGCTGCGGGTTCAAGGAGAACAACGGTCGCTATGTTGAGCTACCAGACGAATTGATAGTGATGCCCGCACTCAATCGCAGCATGGGCGGTTCACCTGTCAACCTCGAAGGGAAGAAATTGCTAGGACCTCTGCTCCAGAGCGATCTGGTGGACCTTGACAATGCCCGCGTCTACCTCTTGGACGGCATTTTCCTGGGCAGGTTGAAGGATCTTCGGCTTCAGCGGTCGAAGTAAATGCTCTTGCAGGTAGCGCTCAGCGGAATTCCCATTACAATCTGGGAGTCCATCATTCCAGTCTGCTTCGCCGCCACTCCTATCCGGTACATCACCCGGTTATCGACATTCATGAGCGAAGCGGTCTTGACCGCCGATCCGATCGCGATGCCAAGGTCGAGAACCCTGTAGACACAATTGGGCCCTTCAAAGTCTATGGTCTTCTCCTGCTTGTTGAATTCCTTGCAGTCGAAACCGCAGGCGCCGCAGTTCAGACCTAGGGCTGGATGATCCCTGAGGCCCAGGAGCAGCGCTGCATCCGATTTCAGGATGTTGTTTCCATCGCGTTCGAAGTGGGGGGCTTCCCTTTCCTTCGCGAGTTCGAGCATCCTCTCACCCAGCATCTTAAGATCATCCCCGTCAACGACCTTGATGTCGATAAAGTCCTTGCCCATGGCCTTCGGCGCCGTCCGGGCTGAAATGGCCATAAGCTCGGCCACCAACTTGACTGCATCCTCCATGTAGTTCACCTTTCGCACAAATGAGCAGGCGGCTTCATATCGCTTTCGCTGGGGGTTAGAGAAAAAATGAAAAGGGGAAGAAAGGGGTTTTAGAAGTTCTTGACGACCTTGTACACCGAGCCATCGACCTTGCGGATGACGGCCTTGATCGGCATCTCGCCCGGCAGGGTGTGAGTGGCGCAGGAGTTGCACGGGTCGTACGCCCTGTATGCCATCTCCACCATGTTCAGGAGTCCTGGTGAGACCATCCAGTTTTTTATCAGAGCGCTGGCGGCCTTCTTCACCGACATGTTGATCGGGCCGTTGTTGTTGGTCGTGCCCACGATAAGGTTCACATCGGTGGTGATGCCGTTGGGGTCCGACTTGTAGTGGTGTATGAGCACTCCCCTTGGAGCCTCTATGCAACCAATACCTTCATCGGGCTTCTCGGTCACCGGAGCGCGGATGTCCTTGTTTGTGATCTGCGGGTCCTGTGCCAGCTCAAGCAGTTTCTCCGAAGCGTACAGAAGCTCTATGAGCCTCGCCCAATGAAATGCCTGGGTGAAGTGAATAGGTCCCTTCACGCCGAGATCCCTGAAGACCCCGAAGTAGTTCTCGAACTGCTCCTGGGCAAGCGGGGTTGTGAATCCCTTTGAGGCGTTCAGCCTTGCAAGCGGGGCAGAGCGGTAGATACCTGAGTCCGCTCCGTCCACCAATCCCTTGAACCCGATCTTCTTCATGAAGGGGAACTTCTCGTAGCTCCAGGGGTACACCGCTTCGGCGATGTAGTCCAGGTAGTTGTCAGGGTGGAACTTGAATATCTCCTCTCCAGAGGGGTTCACGACCCTCAGCTCGCCATCGTAGAAGTTGATCTTGTCATCCTTGTCCACCAGACTGATGTAGTTGGTCTCGTGGTAAAAGATATCGGGGTTGGTGATTATGGCCATGTAATCCTCGTTCTTCAGGACCACATCGCTCAGAACGTTCAATGAGAACTTGGAGAATTCCACCATCTCGGTGGCCCAATCCTCGATCTGCTTGCGCTCGTCCTCGTTGAGTCCTTTGGTCATGCCACCGGGCATGCCGCAGACGGGGTGGGTCGCCTTTCCACCAAGCATTTCCTGGATCTTCTGCGCCCGGGATCTGTTCTTAATGACCTCTGCACCGATGTCCACTCCCACGGCTCCAACCACCCCGATGATGTTCCTCTGGGCAACGGGTGCCGCTGGCCCCAGAACGAAGTCCGGTGCCGCCAGAGCGTAGAAGTGCGCAATGTGGCTGTGGACGTAGTGGGCCTGGTAGAACAGCTCCCTAAGCTTGTGACCGGTTTCCGTAGGCTCGACGTTATAGACGCCATCAAGCGCCTTGGTCGAAGCTATGTGATGGGCGCCAGGGCACACCCCGCAAAGCCTTGAGGTGATCTTGTTGAGCTCTTCAACCGATCTGCCGATGCAGAATCGCTCGAATCCCCTCAGTTCAGGGATCTGCCAGTAAGCGTTCTCAACATTGCCGTCGTCGTTGAGGAAGATCTCTATCTTCCCGTGACCCTCGAGCCTGGTTAGAGGATCGACAGTGATCCTCTTGGACTCGGACTTGGTTGGTGTATCGAAAATCTCGGGGCTCATGCCTTCGACCTCCTCTTCTCACGGACCGCCCGTTTAATCAGACCCACTGGCATAGTGTACTCATAGAAGGTACCCAGCGGGTCCTTGATATGGGACATCAGCTCCACGATCTGCTCCTCGGAGAGTTTGGTCTCCGACTCGTCGACCTTGAAAATCGAGGCAAGGGCCGAGAGCATGCTGCCTCCGTGGTCCAGTGCCGCACTGGTAGGCCCAAAGCAGCCCCTGCAGGGTTGGCTCACGTTGACGCACTTCGCCCCGCATCCCGCCCTAGTGGCCGGGCCCATGCATATGATGCCCTGATCCAGCAGGCAGAGTTCGGGATCGATCTCATCTAGCTCGTGTGGAAGGTAGACCCTCTCGAGCTTCCTGTACTCCTTCTTTCGGCCGCACTCATCGCACAGGGTCTTCTCCGAGGCGATGACCGCTCCCTTTGGAGGAAGTGGTGCGCCCTCCTTCACATGCTTCTCCACCGCGTCAAGGAATTCGTTGATCCTGTCAACGGTCGGAGGACAGCCTGGCATGAAGTAATCTACTTCAACAAAGTCCTCGAGCGTCTTCACGGTGTCATACATCTCAGGGAGTTCCAGATCGCCCTCAGGGGCGTGGTACTCGACCAGGGGGAGTATTCCTTCAGGATTGTCCATCGATGGCGTCTTGTTGTAGACATAGTCCATGATGTCGTCCGCATAGGTGATGTTGGCCAGTCCAGGTATGCCGCCGAAGCAGGCACATGAACCGAAGGCCACCATGATCTTTGACTTCTGTCTGAGCAGCTTGGCCACGTACTCGTTCTCGCTGTTCCTGATGGCGCCGTTGAACAATGTGGCGGTTATATAACCGTCAGGCAGGGCCTCCACATCCTTCAATTTAGTGTCCACCGCAATCGGCCAAAACACAATGTCGGCTAGTTCCGCGACACCAAGGATACGCTCATCTATGTCGAGTAGTGCGACGTCGCAGCCGCCGCAGCTGGCCGCCCAGTACTGTGCTATCTTAATTTTGTCGCTCATTCATCTCACCTCCGAGCGGATCACTCCTCCTTGATGGGGTTCGGGCCGATATCCTTGATGGTCTCGGTGAACTCCACCATCGTCTTCTGGAACTTCTCGCCCTCTGAAGCGGAAATCCACTCAAGTCTAAGTCTTTCTGGATCAAATCCGTACTGTTCCAACAGCATCCTGAGTAGCGCTATCCTTCTCCTGGTACGGTAGTTCCCGCCAATATAGTGGCAGTCTGCGGGGTGGCACCCAGCCACCAGCACACCGTCAGCACCCTTAGCGAAAGCCTCCAGGACGAACTCAACGTCTACCCTGGCGGAGCACATGGTACGGATTACCAGAAAGTTGGGGGGCATCTGCAATCTGCTGACCCCCGCAAGGTCCGCGCCGGCGTAGGAGCACCAGTTGCAACAGAAGACCAATATCCTGGGCTCCCACGCATCCTGCTCCTGTGCGGCCACGGCTGTTTGTGTGCTCATGTTCAGTCACCTCCCTCAAGAGCCGCGTCGATCATTGCGATCATCTGTTCGGTCTTGAAGCCGCGCTGTTCCATGGCCGCGGACGGGCAGGCCGCAACACAGCAACCGCAGCCCTTGCACAGACCTTCGTTGATCACCGCTATCTTCTCATCCTCCTTGCCTTGGACATTGACGATCTCGATGGCCTTATACTCGCACTGGCCTTCGCAGATGCCACAGCCGTCGCAGAGGTCCTCGTTGACAGCCGCGATTATACCCTCGGTCTCCAAAGTGTCCTTGGAGATCACGGTCATGGCCCTAGCGGCCGCACCTGCAGCCTGAGCGATGGTCTCATCGACGAACTTAGGCCAATGTGCCAAACCGGCCAGGTAAATACCCTCGGTGGCGAAGTCCACCGGCCTGAGCTTCATGTGAGCCTCCAGGAAGAATCCGTCCTTGGAGTTGGGGACCTTCAGCATCATTGCCAAGGCCTCATTCTCGTGAAGCGGTCTTATTCCGGTGCTCAGCACCACCATGTCCGTTGGTACCGAGATGTCCTCATCGAGGATGATGTCGTGTCCCGTGACGACCAGCTTGTCGCCCTCCTTTGTCACCTCAGGCATCTCGGTGTCCTTGATGCGGATGAACTTGACTCCAAGCTCGCTCGCCTCCTTGTAGAGGTCCTCGCGGAACCCGTAGGTCCGGATGTCCCTGAAGAAGACATACACCTCTGTGTCGAGGTTCTGCTTCTTCACGTTCACCGCGTTGTTCATGGCGCTGGAACAGCAGATGCGGCTGCACATCGGGTTATCCTCGGTGCGGGAGCCGACACACTGTATCATGACAACGGTCTTGGCATCCAGAGGCTTCTCGGCCAGGTTCTTGGCCAGCTGACGCTGGGTGACCACGCGGTCATCCTCACCGTAGAAGTACTCGGTGGGCTTGTATTCCTCAGCTCCGGTCGCGACCACTATCGCTCCAGTGTCGATCTCGCCCTGAGTGGTGGTCACCTTGAAGTTGCCCACGAACCCGTTGACGTCCTGGACCTTGGTGTTCAGGTGCACGGTGATCTTGTCACTCGCCATGACCTTGGAGATCAGTCCATCCACGACCTCTGGCCCAGTCTTGCCGTCTTGGCGGATGTAGACCTGCTTGAGGTTTCCTCCCAGAGAGTCCGTCTGCTCAAGGAGATCCACCGGGAATCCCTGAGCCGCGAACTCAAGAGCCGCGGTCATTCCAGCCAGGCCGCCTCCGATGACGAGGGCGGACTGGTTGACGGGGAGCTCTGACTTGGTCAGGGGCTCCAACAGTCGAACCTTGGCAACGGCCATTCGGACAAGGTCCTTGGCCTTCTTGGTCGCCTTCTCGGGCTCGTGCATGTGAATCCAGGAGCACTGGTCACGGATGTTGGCCAGCTCGAACAGGTATGGGTTGAGTCCGGCCTCCTTGATGGTGTTCTGGAACAAAGGCTCATGCGTTCTTGGTGTGCAGGAGGCGACCAGGACCCTGTTCAGGTTGTGCTCCTTGATCATGTCCTTGATCTTCTCCTGAGTGTCGGCCGAGCATGTGTAGAGGTTCTCCTCAACGTACACTACATTGGGCAGGGACTTGCAGTATTCCACTACCTCAGGTACTTTGACCACGCCTCCGATGTTGATTCCGCAGTGGCAGATGAACGCCCCGATACGGGCTTCCTCCTCCGAAATATCGATCTCATCGGGGTATGTCTTAACGGTAGCCAGCTTGCCCCTCTCACTGGAGATGATCGCAGCTGCCTTTGCCGCTGCACCGGACGCCTCCGCCACGCTCGTTGGAATGTCCTTGGGCGCTCCGAAAGCACCAGTGACGAAGATGCCGTCCTTGGTCGTGGACAGCGGATCCCAAACGGTCGTCGAGCAGAAGCCGTGCTTGTTCAGGGCGAAACCAATGCGCTTGCTCATTGTCTTGGCGTCCCTTGGGGGACAGAGGCCGACAGAAAGGACAACCATGTCGAACTCCTCCCTGTGGATCTCTGTACCCTGGGAATAGCTGACGACGAGATTCTTGGTTATTGGGTCCTCCTCCACGCTAGCCGCACGCGTTCCGCGGTAAATGGTTATCCCATATTCCTCCTCAGCGCGCTTGCGGTAGTCCTCGAACTCCTTTCCGACCGCTCTCACATCCATGAAGAAGATGTGCGGTTCCAGTCCCTCCGTGTGTTCACCTGCAATGATCGCCTCCTTGATAGCGTACATGCAGCAGACGGACGAACAGTAGGTGTTACCCACCTTCTCGTCCCTTGAACCTACACACTGCAGGAACGCGACCTTCCTAGGTATCTCACCGTCAGATGGACGGAGCACTAGACCGAAGTAGGGGCCCGTTGCAGACAGCATTCTCTCGAACTCTATGCTGGTCACCACGTTCTTGAACTCCCCATAGCCGTACTCCTTCTTCTGCGTGGCGTCGAACTCGTCGAATCCGGTTGCAAGGATCACTGCGCCCACGCTGATCTCCAAGGCCTCGTCCTTGGCCTCATAGACCACCGCTTTAGCGCGGCATTCCTCCGCACAGATTCCACAGCCGATGCACTTGTCCTTGTCTATAGCGTAGACCAGAGGCACGGCTTGAGGATACATGACGTAGATTGCCTTCCTCTTCTTCATGTACTCGTTGTACTCGTCGGTGGTCTCCACTGGACACTTCTCCGCGCAGACTCCGCAGCCGGTACACTTGTCGAGGTCAACTCTTAGCGTCCTCTTCTTGAGGGTGACCAGGTAGTCGCCTGGCTTGCCGTTGATTATCTGTACCTCAGCGTTATTTATTATCTCTATATTGTGATGTCTTCCAGCGGCGACGAGCTTGGGCGCCATGATGCACATGGAGCAGTCGTTGGTAGGGAATGTCTTGTCCAGCTGGGCCATTACGCCTCCGATGCTGGGTTTCTTCTCAACCATGTAGACTTTGAAGCCAGAGTCCGCTAGATCCAGTGCGGTCTGGACGCCGGAAATACCGCCTCCGACGACCATCACCGCTCCTACCTTCTCAGACATTTCAGGCACCTCCTATCAAGATGGCCTTGTACCGCGGGGTCATGTCATCGATGCGGTCAAGTGCCAGAAGGTTCTTGGACCTCAGTGAGACAACATGCTCCAGCGTTTCCTCGGTGGACTTCCCTATATCCTTGGCGATCTCCTTCACTGAGAAAGCCTCGGTCTTGGTTAGCTGGAGAATAAGGCTCCGCAGGTACTCGTCCTCGGTAGCATTCTCCATCATTTTGTCGAATTCTCCACAGTCTAGGACATCACCATACACGTTGCCCTTTTCAGTCAGTTTGATATCCTTGCCGTTCAGCACCCTTAGCCTGAAGTATTTGGCTGCTTCCGTGGCCGCTTCCAGACGATCCATGAGCTTGTCATCTTTTCCCACGGGTGAAGGTCCCATCTCCTTGAGCTGGTTGACGAAGTCAGTAACCACGTTGGCGAACTTCTCACCTTCCGAGGCTGAGACCCATTCCAACCTGACCCGGTTTGGATCCATTCCCGAGAGCTCGACGAGTTTCTTCATCATGGCTACGCGCTTCTCGGTGTAGTAATTGCCACTTATGTAATGGCAGTCGCCAATGTGACAGCCTGTTATCATCACGCCGTCCGCCCCTTCCTTCAGCAATTCCAGGACGATATGCGGAGAGATTCTGGTACTGCACATTACCCTTACTGGCCTGATGTTGGTGGGATATTGATACCTGCTCACTCCCGCCAGGTCAGCACCGGCGTAAGAACACCAGTTGCAAAGGAACGCCACGATCTTTGGCTCGAAATCACTCATAGTAGCACCTCTTGAAGGGCTGCCTTTGCCTCTGCAAGCAACTGCTCGTCGGTATAGTGTGACATCATGATCGCGCCCTCTGGACATGTCGCTCCACAGCAGCCACATCCCTTGCACGCCGCCACTATGACCTCAGCGATGTCGTCCTCGTTCTTCCTTATCGCGGAATAAGGACAGACCTCGATGCAGGTTCCGCAGCCAGTGCAGATGTCCTCCTGGACGAAAGCTGTGAGTGTCTCGGGCTGGACAAATCCTCTGGCAAGTGGTATGGCTGCTCTGGATGCTGCGGCCAGACCCTGGGAAACTGCTTCTGGGATGTCGGCTGGACCACGACAGGTGCCTGCCAAATAGATACCATCGGTAGCGAAGTCAACGGGCCTTAGCTTGACATGTGCCTCCAAGAAGAATCCCTCCTGTCCAATGGGGACCTTCAGCATCTTGGAGAGAACGGTAGAATCGGGTTGACCGATGAGAGGAGTTGACAGAACTACCATGTCCACCGGCATCTTCCTCTGCAGCTGCAGGGTCTCGTGCCAGTAATCGACGACCAGCTTTCCGTCCTCGAGCGAGACCTTTGGCATGTTCTTAGGAGTGTATCTGACGAAGCGAATGTGCTTCTCCCTCGCCTTGTTGAAGTTCAGCTCGTGCTCAACACCATAGGACATGATGTCACGGTTGAATATGGCGATGTCCAGCTTCTCCTTTCGAGCTTCCGGGGCTTCCTCGCCCTCCTCTTCGCGGCCTCCTCTGCGACCACGGCGCCTGCTGCGCCTGCGTTCCAACACCTCTTCTGGCGCCTTCTTCTCCACGGGGACGGTCTCGACCGCTTTTCCCTCTTCGTCTTCAAGGCCCAGCATGTTCTTCCAGTTATCCGCAAGGTTGATCGCGTTCTTGATGGCAACGTTACAGCAGATCCTTGAGCAGTAGGTCTTGTCCTGCCCCCTCGATCCAACGCACTGGATGAAAGCAATGCTGCTCATCTTGGGGAGTTTCTTGTTCTTTGCGAGAATCTCGAACTCGGTCAGCGTGACCACGTTGTCGTACATCTCGTAGCCGTAGAACCCCTCGGGCAGGTACTCAAGAGCGCCGGTGGCCATCACAATGGTACCGACCTTCTTGGAGACCTGACCATCCTTTGTGTCGATCGTGATGTCGTAGTTACCAATGAAACCTTCAGCGGTCAGCATCTCTGAGTTGAGGTGAAGATCGATGTTCCTGTGTTCCTTGACCTTCGAGATAATAGGCTGGAGTGCCTCTATAGGATCCTGTCGCCCTTGCCAGAGACATCCTAGGTTCCTCACGAAACCCCCGAGTTCCGCTTCCCGCTCGACCAAGGTGACCGGGAATCCCATGTCCGCGAGGGAGATGGCTGCAGACATGCCTGCAACGCCACCACCGATGACGAGTGCCGAAGGCTCGACCTCGATGCGCGCCTCTTCTTGAGGCTTCAGAAGTCTAGCCCTGGCAACTCCCATCCGAACCAGTTCTTCGGCTTTCACGGTTGCCTTGTCCTTCTCCTTCATGTGCACCCAGGAGCAATGCTCCCTGAGGTTGACGAAGGTGAACAGGTACTTGTTCAGTCCCGCGGACTCACAGGTGCTCTGGAACAGCGGCGCATGCGTTCTTGGAGTGCATGAAGCCACGACGACCCTGTTCAGATTGTGCTCCTTGATAGCATCTCTTATTGTCGCCAGGCCGTCCTCGGCACAGGTGTAGAGGTTGTTCGTGACAAAAACCACGTCGGGCAGGGTCTTGGTATACTCGGTCACTGCGGGGACATCAACGAATCCGCCGATGTTGGTCCCACAATGGCAAATGAACACTCCTATTCTGATCTCCTCATCGCTCATGCAAACATCCTCCTACCCTCAACCAAAGCTTCCACCGCCTTGGCAGCAGCGGCCGAGCCCATGGCTACAGATTCTGGGATGTCAACAGGGCCAGCGCAATAACCCGCCAGGTAAACCCCTGGACGAGTTGATTCGACGGGCTGGAAAGTCCCTTCCTTCACCCTGAAGAAGCCGAACTTATCGAGATCCACGCCTATCGACTGGGCCAGCTTAGCGTTCTTATCAGTTGGCACCAGGGTTGTCGCGAGGACAACCATATCGAACTCCTTCTGTTGTGACTTGCCGCCAACGTCGTAGGAGACGATGGGGTTTCCATTATCGGTTTCTCCCTGGACAGTGGCATCAGAATTTATGTACTCGACGTTGTAGTCGGCCTTGGCCCTCTCGACATACTCGTTGAATCCCTTGGCACAGGCCCTCATATCCTTGTAGAATATGGTGGTCTTGATTCCCTCAATGTGCTCGCTAGCCAGCATAGCTTCCTTGGTGGCGTGCATGCAGCATACGGCGCAGCAGTAGGGGTGACCGGTCTGTATGTTCCTCGATCCAACGCACTGGATGAACGCGATGCGATCGGGTTCCTTGCCGTCGGATCTCCTCTGGATGTGTCCGTGGGTCGGTCCTGCGGCGTTGATTATGCGCTCGTACTCCATGGCTGTGAATACATTCGCATATCGTCCATAACCGTACTCCGTCGAGGTGGACGGATTCCAGACATCGAAACCTGTGGCTACAACCACCGCCCCGACATCGAACTCCAGCATGACATCGTTCATCTCGTAGTCGATCGCTTCCCTCTTGCAGACCTTCTTGCAGACCCCGCACTTTCCTTCCTTGAGGTACCTGCAGTTCTCAGGGTCTATGATCGCCGCTCTGGGAACAGCCTGCATGAAGGGCATATAGATGGCCCTCCTTGTCGACAAACCTTGCTCCCACTCATTGGGTATATTCTTCGTGGGGCACTTTTCCAAGCATTCTCCACACCCCGTACATTTGTATTCATCAACGTATCTAGCCTTCTTCAGTACCCTGACATTGAATTTGCCCTTCTCACCTTCGAGGCCGACCAATTCAGAACAGGTCATCACGTTAATGTTGGGGTGTCCATAGCAATCAGCCATCTTCGGGGCGAGTATACAGATCGAGCAGTCATTGGTGGGGAAGGTCTTGTCCAGCTGTGCCATTCGGCCACCTATGCTGGGCTCCTTTTCCACCAGGTGCACGATGACTCCCTTGTCCGCTAGGTCCAAGGAGGCCTGTATGCCCGCGATGCCGCCGCCAATTACCAGCACCGTTTTTTCCATTTTTCTTTCCTCCGTCCAGTAAAACCACAGTATTTTCTTTTGGAAAGTGGATTCTTTTCCACGTCATGGGTACCTGGTGCCTGACCGCTTCAACGATCATTTGCACGCACTTAAGGTACCCATCCTGAAAATGGCTCCTACTCCCCTCCCTCGAAGATCCCTGAAAGATCTCCAGATTTTTTCAATTCCACAGTCTTAACCTTGAATTTCTTCTTGTCCAGGACTTCCCTCTTGTATCTTTGACAATTGGGATAGGTGCATGGATCGCACTGCTTCTCTGAACAAGCCAGTTCAACAAACATGTACCATTGTCGGTACCCATCCTTGCTTACAGGTGGACCCTCTACCTCAAACGCTTTGGTGGTCACTTTGGGCTTCTCTGTCAAACGAACGTAACGCTGACAGTCTGGATAAGTGCATGGGTTGCACTTGAAGTCCTTGCAGGAGAGTTCCACCATTAGATATCTCTTGTCCGGATTATCCATTTCTTCGGTCGCCGTCTCAATCACCTCACTTCATATGTTCTGCCACGAAGTTGCTGAAATCCTTTACTTTAATATCAATCTTCTCTCTCTCAATGGGCATTTTTTCCATCGAAAGCAGACAGTTGTAATGTATCACGCACTTGGGACAAAAGGCCAACATCGTTTCCGCTCCTGTCTGCTTGGCCTCGAGCAGCCTCATCATCTGGAGCTGTCTTGAGGCTTCGTTGCAGTTGGTGAACGCATTGACCCCGCAGCACAAGGCTTTCTCCTGAGAGCTAGCCATCTCAACAAACTCGACCCCCATGGCGTCGAGCAGATCCCTTGGCGTATCGTAGATGCCAGCGTGCCTCCCCAACCGACAGGAGTCGTGGTAGGTGACCGTTTCATCGGTCTCCTTGAACTCCAGCTTCCCCTCGTCTATCAGATTCATGAGGAACTCGGAGATATGCAGAATCTCAAAGTCCAAGTCTCCCAGGAACCCCTGATAGTCGATGTTGAAGGTTCTGAAACCTTCTGGGCATGAAAAGACCACTTTCTTTGCTCCGGTCTCCTTGATCATTTCCACGTTCTGCTCCATCAGGTCAATGAAGCCTACCTCATCCCCAGACCACAGCTGATCATGACCGCAACAGACCTCCTTATTGGACACTACCGGTTCGATTCCCGCGGCGTTCATTATCCTCACCACGTTCGCGGGGATCTCCTTCAGTTCGGGTGCCTTATCGTTGAAAAGGATACCGAGTTGGTAGGCGCAGCCCGTGAAGTAGTAGACATCGCCCTTATCACTCACCTTTAGATCATCTGTGAGCCATGCGAGCCGGTTCTGCTTCTGTCCCATACCTGTGATCCTCTGCATGGTCTGGACCGCCCCTGCCTCCGAGCAAACGGGAACATTGCCCATTCCCACTGCCTCTACCCTCATCCTCTGGATGAAGCCGGAGAAATCCACCTCATAGGGGCACATGTCGTTGCAGATCTCACAGGTTATGCATGACCATATGTCCTTGTCACGCTTGATCTCCGATTCCAGACCCTCCTGGGCCTTGACCACTATCAATCTAGGGGCGAAATCGGAATTAATATTCGCTACTGGACAAAGGCTGGTGCACTTACCGCACTCCACGCAGTCGAAGGCTCCAGTTTCTTCGATGAACTCCTCGATCTTGGTCATTAGATCACCTCCTTCAAGGGGCTTGGACCGAGTTCCTCCAACTCTTTGGTGAAATTATTCATGGTATCGGCGAATTTGGTACCTTCCCCCGCGGAAATCCACTCCAGCCTCAATCTCCTGCTGTCCACGCCAAGAACGTCAAGAAGCTCCTTGGTCATTTCAACTCTCACTTTTGCCTTCTCGTTGCCCGCGATGTAATGACAGTCACCTATGTGGCACCCAGCCACCAGCACACCATCCGCCCCCAATTCAAAGGCTTTCAGAATGAACTGCGGTTCCAGTCTTCCACTGCACATCACCTTAATGATCCTAGCACTGGGAGGATACTGCAGTCTGCTGACCCCCGCAAGGTCCGCGCCGGCGTAGGAGCACCAATTGCAGCAGAAGGCCACGATCCTCGGTTCGAAGGCAGTCAATATCTCACCCCCTCTAGGCAGGACTCGACCATTGCAAGTATCTGCTCGTTGGTGAAATGTTTGCTGATGATAGCCCCGTTGCAGCATGTCACTGCACATGTACCGCATCCTTTGCAGAGCGCGGGGTTGATGCTGGCCTTGAAAACTCCTGGCTCAACTTCCTGCACTGTGATGGCGGAGAACTCACAGACTGCCTCGCATCTAGCGCAGCCCCGACATTTCACCTCCTCCACATAGCTTATTGTGGCCTCACCCTCCACGGTGTCCTTGGATATCACCATTATTGATCTTGATGCGGCTCCCGCCGCCTGGGCGATGCTCTCGTCCGCGAGCTTAGGCCAATGGGCAAGGCCTGCAAGGAACACCCCCTCGGTGGCGAAGTCCACCGGCCTGAGCTTCATGTGAGCCTCCAGGAAAAAGCCATCCTTGCTAAGGGGAACTTTGAGCATCTTCGCCAATTCCTCGTTGTCGGGATTGGGCTTAATGCCTGTGGAGAGTACCACCATATCCGGTTGTACCGACACCTTGTCCCCAAGAATCACATCCTGGGCGGAAATATCGATGATGCCTCCATCCACCGTCATGTCTGGCATGGTGTCGTCCGGCATCCTTATGAACTTCACGCCAAGCTCGCCTGCCTCCCTGTAGAGATCTTCCTTGAAGCCGTAGGTCCGGATGTCTTTGTAGAACATGTATACCTCGGCCTCAGGGTTGGCCTTCTTGATGCTGATCGCATTGTTCATGGCAGTCGAGCAGCAGATGCGGCTGCACATCGGATTATCCTTAGTGCGGGAGCCAACACACTGGATCATGACCACATTCTTGGCCTCGAGAGGTTTCTCGGCCATCATCTCTGCCAACTCCAGCTGTGTGACCACGCGGTCATCCTCACCGTAGAAGTACTCGGTGGGCTGGTATTCCTGTGCTCCCGTGGTCAGTATTATCGTGCCTGCCTCAATCTCTTCCTCCGGAAGTGATATCCTAAAGTTGCCCACGAAACCCGAGATGTTCTCAATCTCAGCGTTCAGATGTACGGTAATCTTCTCGTTTCTAGAGATCTTAGCAATGAGCTCATCGGATACCTGCTTGCCGGTCTTTCCATCCTTGTAAATGTGGACCCGCTTCAGATTGCCTCCAAGGCCATCCGATCTTTCGATGATGTCCACATCGAAGCCTTGGGCGGCGATCTCGAGGGCGGTAATCATCCCAGAGAGGCCACCTCCAATGATGGCGGCTGAGTGATAGACTTCAAGTTTAGTCCTCTCCAAAGGTGAGATGAGCCTTGCCTTCGCCACCGCCATTCTCACAAGGTCCTTGGCTTTCTCCGTGGCTTTCTTTGGCTCGTGAGAGTGCACCCATGAGCATTGGTCGCGTATGTTGGCCATCTCGAAGAGATACGGGTTCAGGCCGGCTTCCCTGATGGTACTCTGGAATAGAGTCTCGTGAGTCCTCGGTGTGCATGATGCCACGATCACCCTGTTGAGGTTGTTCACATTGATCATCCTCTTGATGATCTCCTGAGTATCCTGGGAGCAGGTGTACAGGTTCGCCTCGGCGTGAACGACATTTGGCAGGGTCTTTGCATACTCCACCACCTCCGGGACGTTGATCACCCCGCCGATGTTGATGCCGCAGTGGCATACGAACACCCCTATTCTGGGCTCTTGAGTCCTTATGTCGACCTCATGAGGATACTCCTTTGGTTTGGCAAGTGTATTCCTCCTATCCGAAATGATTGCCGATGCCTTAACCGCTGCTCCCGAAGCCTCGGCCACCGTGGTCGGGATGTCCATGGGAGCAGCGAATGACCCGCTTACGAATATGCCCTCCTTGGATGTACTCAGCGGATCCCAAGCACCGGTTTCACAGAAGCCGTACTTGTTCAGCTCAATGCCGAAGACCTCCTGCAATTTCCCGGCGCTGTTCGAAGGGCAGAGACCTACCGAAAGGACTGCCATTTCGAACTCTTCCTCGTAAACATCGCCCCCTTCGCTGTACCTGACGATAATGTTCTTGGTCTCAGGGTCTTCCTCGAGAGAGGCCACCCTAACTCCCCGGTGAATAATAACGCCACGTTCAAGCTCAGCGCGCTTGCGGTAGTCCTCGAACTCCTTTCCGACCGCTCTCACATCCATGAAGAAGATGTGCGGTTCCAGTCCCTTGGCGTGTTCCCCAGCGATGATGGCCTGCTTGAGCGCGTACATGCAGCAGACTGATGAGCAGTAGGTGTTTCCTACCTTCTCATCCCTGGACCCAACGCATTGCAAGAACGCTATCTTGGAGGGTATGTCACCATCTGAAGGTCTAAGCACATGCCCGAGATATGGGCCAGTGGCGCTGAGAATCCTTTCAAATTCTATGCTGCTCACCACATTCAGGTATTCTCCATAGCCATACTCCTTCTTCACCGAAGGCTCAAATTCCTCCGAACCAGGCGAAAGAATGATAGAACCCACCTCGACCGCTACGGACCTGTCCGCCAGCTCGAAATCGATGGCTCCGGTATTGCATGAGAGCTTGCAGGCACCGCACCCTATGCAGAGTTCGGGATCAATGCTGTATACCAGGGGAACCGCTTGAAGGTAAAGCACAGATATCGCTTTCCTCCTCATGAGCCCCTCGTTGAACTCATCTACGTACTCGACGGGACAGTTCTCTGCACAGGTTCCGCAGCCTATGCATTTCTCTGGGTTGACCTTGGGTACCCTCTGTTTGAGCGTCACCTTGAAATTTCCGGGCTCACCCTCGCATTTTTCAAGATCCGCATTGTTTATTATTGTGATGTTGTGATGCCTTCCCGCCTGCACGAGTTTTGGGGCGAGTATGCACATCGCGCAATCGTTGGTGGGGAAGGTCTTGTCCAGCTGGGCCATCACGCCCCCGATGCTTGGCTTCTTCTCCACCAAGTAGACTCTGAAGCCTGAGTCGGCAAGATCCAGGGCTGACTGTATTCCAGAGATGCCGCCCCCGACGACCATTACTGCGCCGATCTTTTCGCCCATCTCAGGCACCTCCCCTCAACAGAGCCTTGTATTTCGGTGTAGGGCCCTCAATGGAGTCCATGCCTATGAGATTCCTCGACCTCAGAACGACTACTTGCTTCAGTATTTCTTGAGGGGGAGCACCTATCTCTTCCGCCAATTCCTTTACTGAGAGGGGATTGGTCTTAGTCAATTGGAGGATAAGATTTCTTTCATAGTCCTCCTTTACCACCACTTCGGTCAGCTCATCCAGTTCATCAACGTTGATGAGGTCGCCGTAGACATTCCCTCTCTGAGTAAGATCCAATTCCTTGCCGCTGAGAAGCCTCAGCCTGTACTCTCGGGCAGTCCCAATAGCGGCGTCGAGCTTCACTTGAAGCTCCTCATTGTCCTTGACCGGGGATGGTCCAAGCTTCTTCAGGTACTTGACGAAATCGTCGACAACCTCGGCGAACCTCTCGCCTTCCGAGGCTGAGACAGGTTCTAACCTCAGCCTCCCTGGGTCAAGACCAACGAATTCCATCAACTGCCATGCCATCTCCACCCTCTTCTGCGTGTATATGTGAGCGGAGAGATTGCAGCAGTCCTCGATGTGACAACCCCCGATCAACACCCCATCAGCTCCCTCGCTGAACACTTCGAGGATTATGTGAGCGGTAATCCTGGTGCTGCAAAGCACCCTGATAGAGCGTATATTGGTTGAATACTGGAAATGACTCACGCCTGCCAGGTCAGCACCGGCATAGGCGCAGAAGTTGCATAGGAAACCAATGATCTTTGGTTCAAAGTTGCTCACTCCATCACCTCCTTGAGGGCCACACAGGCCTCGGCCAGGAGCTGAGAATCTGTGTAATGCATGAGGACGATTGCCCCCACTGGGCAGGCTGCTCCGCAGGAGCCGCACCCCTTGCATAGGGCAGGGTTCACAGACGCTTTCAGAGCACCTGTGGAGTCTTCTTTCATATCTACCGCACTGAAAGCACAGACCTCCTGGCAAATGCCGCAAGCCCTGCACTTCAATTCATCGATCACTGGAACCGGGGCCATCCCCTCTAACTCGCTCTTCGCGATTATGGTCATGGCCTTCGAAGCAACGGCCGCGCCCTGGGCGATGCTCTCGTTGGCAAGCTTCGGCCAATGGGCAAGACCTGCCATGTAAATACCTTCAGTGGAAAATTCCACAGGTCTTAACTTCATATGAGCCTCCTGGAAGAAGCCATCTTTGCTAAGGTGAATCTTTAGCATCCTTGCCAGCTTGCTCGAATCTTCCCTGGGTCTAATACCAGTGGAAAGGACCAAGAGGTCCGCATTGACAACCACCTCATCTCCGAGAATGAAGTCATTGGCGCTGACCAATAATCTACCATCTTCCATCTTGACCTCAGGCATTTCGGCATCAGGCATCCTTATGAACTTCACACCCAACTCGCAAGCTTCCCGATAGAGATCCTCCCTGAGGCCGTAGGTCCTTATGTCCTTACAGAAAACAAAGACATTTGAACCTGGGTTGCTCCTCATTACATTAATTGCATTGTTCATAGCTGTCGTGCAGCAGATACAGCTGCACATCGGATTGTCCTCGGTCCGGGAGCCAACACACTGGATCATGACCACATTCTTGGCCTCGAGAGGTTTCTCGGCCATCATCTCTGCCAACTCCAGCTGTGTGACCACACGGTCATCCTCGCCGTAGAAGTATTCCTGTGGTTGATACTCCTCAGCGCCTGTGGCCACAATGATGGCCCCAGCCTTTATCGGTCCACCATTGGTATTGAGCACGAAGTTGCCCACGAAACCCGCTACTTCCTCTATCTCTGTCTCAAGATGGACGGTCACCCTATCATTTGACATGACTCTGGAAATCATCTCATCCGCAGCTTCCCTTCCGGTTTTGCCGTCTTGCTTAAAAAGCACTCTATTCAAATGACCTCCAAGCCTGTCTGATCTCTCGATCAGATCGACCTCGTAGCCATTACTGGCGATCTCCAGGGCGGATGTCATTCCGGCGAGACCGCCTCCTATGACCGTGACGGAATGGCCAATTGGGAATGTGGGTGTTGTCAAAGGCTCAACCAGTCTTACCTTGGCCACTGCCATCTTAACCAGATCATTTGCCTTAGCGGTGGCCTTTCTCTTCTCATTCATGTGAACCCACGAGCATTGATCGCGTATGTTTGCCATCTCCAGGAGATACTGGTTCAGGCCAGCTTCCCTGATGCAATTCTGGAATAGCAGTTCGTGTGTCCTTGGAGAACACGAAGCGATCACTATCCTGTTCAATCTGTGTTCTTCGATCTTCTCCTTCATCAATTCAAGTGCGTCCTGTGAGCACGCATAAAGGAAGTCGGAAACGCTGATCACATCGGGCAGTTCCTTCGTGGCCTGTACAACCTTCTTCACATTGACCACACCACCGATGTTTCTACCACAGTGACATACGAATACCCCTATTCTGGGCTTCTCACCCTGCACATCCTTTTCTGAGGGGTAGTCCTTTCGAAGGATGGAGACTTTCTCCCGTTCGGTGACGGTCGAAAGCGCTTTAGAAGCTGTTCCAGACGCCTCAGCGACAGAGGCTGGTATGTCCTTTGGTGCTGAGAAGGTCCCACACACGTAGATACCATCCCTGGAAGTGGATAAAGGATCCCAGACGCTTGTGGAGCAGAATCCGTCCTTGTTGAGCTCGACGCCGAAAACCTTGGAGATTTCCCCGGCCGATGTGGTAGGGCAGACACCCACTGACAGAACCACAAGATCGAAGGTCTCCTCGACCAGTCTTTCACCATCGCTGTAGTGAACAATAAGGTTCTCGTCGTCATCCTCATCAATGGAGGCGACTCGAGTCCCTCGATGGATCACAACTCCTTCTTCCTGCTCCGCCCGGATACGATAGTCCTCGAACTCCTTGCCAACCGTCCTTACGTCCATGAAGAATATGTGCGGCTCCACCTTATTGAGGCGGTTCTTGGCGATCATGGCTGCCTTGAGTGCATGCATGCAACAGACAGATGAACAGTAGGTGTTTCCTACCTTATCATCTCTGGAACCCACACATTGGAGGAATGCAATTCTATTTGGCGCCTTCTTGTCAGATGGCCTTAGTAATTGGCCTTCATAGGGTCCAGCAGTGCTGAGGATCCTTTCAAATTCTCTGCTCGACACAACATTCTTGAAGAACTCATAGCCGTACTCCGTCTTCATTGAGGCATTGCATTCATCAAAACCAGGACAGAGTATCACTGAGTTGACTTCGAACTCGATCTCCTCGTCCTCCATATCAAAATTGATGGCGTCGTACTCACAGACCTTTGCGCATATTCCGCACTTCCCCTGTGTCAGATATAGACAGGTCTCTGGATCTATGACCGCGGTCTTCGGAACCGCTTGTGGAAATGGAATATATATCGCCTTTCTCGTAGATAGTCCAAGTTCCCAGTAATCTAGGACTCCTTTCACAGGACACTTCTCAATGCAGTCCCCACGACCCATGCATTTTTCCTGATCGATGTATGTGGCCTTCCTGAGAACCTTCACCTTGAAGTCTCCCTTGTCGCCCTCAAGCCCAATCACCTTGGAATGGGTTAGAACATTGATGTTTGGATGGCCATAGCAGTCAACCATTTTCGGAGCCAGTATGCATATCGAGTAATCATTAGTTGGGAAAGTCTTGTCCAATTGGGCCATCTTCCCACCAATGCTTGGATCTTCTTCTACCAGATACACTTTGACACCGACCTCGGCTAGGTCTAATGCCGCTTGAATTCCTGCTATTCCTCCACCAACAACAAGTACTGAGTTAGGCTCGTTGTCGGTCAAGCTCTTCCTCCCTTTTCTGCAATCTAGGTCCTCCCTGATTTCGTCCCAATAGCCCAATTGTGAGGGTCATGATGTTGAATCTCGCCCTCCCGTCTCAGATGGATGATGCTTCGTAAGAAGGCAAAATCCATCCGATAAGGTTTTAAAAGCCCATTTTTAAATTCCCAAAAAAGAACGAAGCTTCGTAGACATGTTGAAAGGAGCGACCTCCGGCTAGAGCGTGTGTCGTTTTCCCAACACGAGCCAGAGTTGAGTTTTCTCGTGGTCTCCATTCTCATTCCTCGACTCTTCGACTGGTCCTTGGAAGCTTGCCCAAAGGTCGAATTCCTCAGAAGGAATACGATTATGTCAGCAGTTCCGTCCAATTCCCATCACACCATAACCATCCTTACGATAAGCGGCAATGTTGGAACCGTGGGGCTTCCGTTGACATCTTCAAATTCCCGACTGGATATTAACCCAAAAGGGGATTCGATTTTCATAGGTGAAGCGTAACTCGGCTATTTGATATTTACTCCGAACTAGTTTCAGATTTTCATCCCGTATATTTTATTTCTCGTTTTCAAGCAACGAATATTTTCTATTAATTACACAATTGTTATGATATTCGTAATCATAAAGATAAAAATCAAGAAATCAAAGATTCGAATCAAGAATAAAACATAGGTGATGATTGATGATGTTTCTTGCTTTTTTCGAAATCATTTGCCCTTGACCTCGGATCTGATTTCTTGAAATGCGTATCAATCATATGTAATATGAAAAACGTAGAAAGAGATTTAATTCAAATAACCCTGCCGTTCCCTGTGATCATTCTCCTGGTTACCGCAACGGTTCTCGGGGCAATGGCCGCTGTGACGATCATCAGTCTAAGGAGTTACATGAATTCCAAGGAAGGATGCGACCAGGGGTCAATGGTCCCAAAACTCGACGGTATCACAAAGATCATTTGGAGGGGCAGGATCAGTAATCAAAGGCCAAGGGTGTTGGTAAACGGGCCCGAGGTGAAATCCCAAGTCTGCCAGATCTGTCTGGGAAGGATCAAAGAGGGTTCAAACCATCTGGAGTGTAATTGCGGCAGAACTTTTCACATCATCTGCCTCTCGCGCACGGGCTTCTGCCCTTATTGTCATGAACCCTATGAGAACCTGATACCTCAAACGGGAAACATTCAATCATTTCTGACATGCCCCCTATGTGGCATCAATCTAGAACCAGGATCAAGAAGATGTGAATGTGGTGCAATATTCCAGGAGGAAGGAGTTGACTTCTGCTGCCCCATCTGCGGGACCCATATCTCCGAGGAAAACACAGTCTGTCCCTATTGCGGGGAGATATTCGATTGCTATCGTCTCATCAATTGCCCTGTCTGCGGACTTATGATCGATGAGGATACAGAGGTCTGCGATTGCGGGGCGGTCCTTATTGATCGCTGCCCTGGGTGTGATGCCCCCCTGGGAGCGGAGGATAGGTACTGCATAAGTTGTGGCGCAGAATTCGAGTTCATTTGAATACCCTTCCTGAGCATTGTGGCGAAGAGAATGGATTTAAGTATTTCCAACCGTATTCGCCAACCCGAATTCTAAACATCTGGGATGGGAAATCATGAAATCCATCATTGACAGGGCATTGGAGGCTCACGAGGAATCTGTGGACGAAGAGGGAATTGAGCAACCTGGCCTTCCTATGGAGTCAGACGAAGAGCTAAGGAAGCTGGTAGAGTCTCTTCAGGTGAGCATAACAATCATGGGTTGCGGAGGTGGCGGTTCAAACACCATCCGCAGGATCAACGAAGCGGGAATAATAGGCGCCACGCTAGTAGCTGCAAACAGTGATGCCAAGCACCTACTTTCCATTCAGGCACCGAACAAGATACTTCTAGGCAGGACGATCACAAGAGGGCTTGGAGCAGGGGCGCAGCCGGACGTAGGTAGAAGAGCCACTGACGAGGCCAGAACTGACATCATGAGATTCATCCAGAACCAGGACATCGTGTTCATCACCGCGGGAATGGGCGGCGGTACGGGAACTGGCTCCGCTCCCTACGTTGCAGAGCTTTCCAAACGAACCAGCAGGCTTGTGATGGGTATTGTCACTCTCCCTTTCAGGGCTGAGGGGAAACTAAGAAGGGAAAATGCCCTCAGAGGTCTGGACCTCATGAAAGAATTCTGCGATACCACCATTGTTGTGGAGAACGACAAGTTGTTGGAACTGGTGCCGAAGCTCCCAATCGAAGCCGCTTTCAGGGTAGCTGATGAGGTTTTAATGCAGTCCATCAAGGGCATAACCGAGATCATCACCAAGCCCGCACTGGTCAATGTCGACTTCAACGACATGATGACCATCATGGAGAACGGCGGCGTGGCAATGATAGGTATCGGTGAATCAGATTCCAGCAATGGAAGGGTGGAGGAAGCGGTGTCAGAGGCCATGTCTTCACCACTCCTGGG
The DNA here is from genome assembly GCA_013415695.1 of Methanomassiliicoccales archaeon. Taxonomy (NCBI): domain Archaea; kingdom Methanobacteriati; phylum Thermoplasmatota; class Thermoplasmata; order Methanomassiliicoccales; species Methanomassiliicoccales archaeon. Next base: position 33,263 of record JAAEEP010000006.1, read on the forward strand.
TGACATCGATGTGAAATCAGCGAAAGGCGCGTTGATCCGTGTTGTTGGTGGACCTGATATGACCGTTTCCGAGGCGGAGAAGGCTGCCAGGCTCATAGGAGATCAGATCAACCCGATGTCAAGGATCATCTGGGGATGCGCTGTGGAGCCAGAGGTTGAGGGCACTATCAAGGTGCTGGTGGTCATCACAGGCGTAAAGTCACCCCAGTTCATAGAAAAAGGTACTATCCTTTAAGACCGGTGAATAGAGGACATGGTAGTCAAGGACAAGAGGGGTAGAAGGCGGTACATTGCCTTCGTCCTAACCCAAGGTGGCCCGATTACTAAGAGCGGGCTCATCACGCTCCTGAGGGAAGCATCCAGAGAGTATAGGATTGAAGAACCGAGGGTGATCGAATTCGATGGGACGAAGGGCATAGTGAGATGCGGCCACCTTCTAAAGGAAGAGACTCTGGCGATCCTCGGTTCCTTCAGTGAACGAAAGGATGGCATTGAGGTCAAGACATTGAGCACTTCGGGGACGTTGAGGAAACTGAGAGAGCAATACTTCAATTCAGAAAATTGACGAACCAGTTGCTAGCTGCTCTATCCATGGCATTACTTGGACAGGATAACGGGGGCTAATGCACCCTAGGAACTCAATCCAGCTACCCCACCGCAAGTAGCTGAGTCATTTTCTTTTATGTAAACCATGGACCTAATCTGGATTTCATTCAACCTCGTGATTAATAATATATAGCTAGTAAAGTAGATATTAACAATGTTCACAACACGAATGATACCTTCTTGTAATGGAGGAACGAAGGAATGGCACAAAGCAAGGAAGGGACGATAGCGATCTATATTTGCTCTGAACAGGACAAAATGTGTGATTTCATTGATCTTGAAAGCATCAGGGATATGCTCCTCCGTGAGAAGGACGTGGTCGATGTTCTCATACATCACCAACTCTGTGCCGTGGATGAGATCATCAAGATCGTGGAGAGATATCGAGAGCACAAGCCTGAGAGAGTCCTGTTGGGTTGCTGCCAGACCGCAACAAGTGAACGATTAAGGGAGTCATTGATAGAAGCTGGCCTGAACAAGTACCTCTATGAGAGGGTGAACCTCAAGGAGCTTGTCATGCTAGTCCATATAGACAGGGAGAGGTCGACTAGAAGGGCAAAATCCCTGCTGCTGAGCGGTTTGGCCCGCTTGCGGCGGGCCAAGCCGTTGGATGATATTGTCATGCCCATACGGGACAGCGTCCTCATCATTGGAGGCGGCATAGCCGGAATGGCATCCGCGAAGGCCATTGCTGACGAGGGTTTCAAGGTCTATCTGGTGGAGAAGGAAAAACGACTTGGAGGGAGAGCGTATCAACTATCTACCACCTTCCCAACCCATGAATGCGGAATATGCTGCATGAGGTACTGCAAGGAGTGTGTTCTTACTCCAAAGATACCAGAAATCGCAACACATCCTAATATCGAGGTTATGCTGAATAGTAATGTCACGCATATATCTGGGCGCTTTGGAGAGAGGCATATCGAGGTTGAATCGAATGGTGACATGCAAGAATTCGATGTTGGGATCATCATAGTGGCGACTGGCTCCAAAACCTTCGACCCCATTTCACTCCCAGAGTACAATTACGATAGGTTGGAGAATGTGGTGACCTCCATGGAGTTCTGCGACATCATGGCCAAAGCAAGCACCGCAGATTTCAGAAGGCCTTCCGACAACAAGATTCCCAAGGTTGTGAACTTCGTACTCTGCGTAGGATCCCGCGACTGCCATCGAGCCAACAACTACTGCTCCATAGTATGCTGCACATACGCGATCGGTTCGGCCAAGGAGTTTAAATTGGCCCACCCGGAGACAGAAGTCTACATACACTTCATCGATCTCAGAGGCCCATACAGGGGGTTCGAAACACTTCTTCTCGAGGCCAGGGAAGCAGGCGTGATATTCATCAGGGGACGTGTGGCAGAGATAATCGATGATGACGGCGAGATACTGCTCAGGGTGGAGGATGCAGACGCTGGAGAGCTCTTGAACATCCATAGCGATCTCGTGATCCTCGCCGTGGGTCAGGAGCCAAGCGTTGGTTCGGAGGAGCTGGGGAAGATGCTCCGACTGCAGGTTGACATTGACGGATTCTTGAAGGACTTCAACCCGATGTATCCTGAGGAGATTAGGAAGGGGATCTATGTGGTGGGTTGTGCCCAGGGTCCCAAGGGAATAAGATACTCCATCGACGACGCTAAGAGGACAGCATTCGAAGTCATTAACCTCCTGAACAAGGGTGAGATATCAATTGATAATCTTGTCGCTGAGGTCAATGAGCATACCTGCCGTGGGTGCGGTCGATGCGTGGAGAACTGTCCCTTCGAAGCCGTTGAGCTGGTGGAAAAGGGTGACGAGAAGATCGCCCAAGTCGATGAAATGGTCTGCGAAGGATGTGGTATCTGCTCGGTGGTCTGCTGCAACAAATCGATAACCATGAGACATTATACGAGAGACAGCCTGCTTTCCCAGGTTCGCTCGGTGATCAAGGAGGTCAGCTAATGGAGGGGGAGGCTTTCGATCCGGTCGTGGTCACATTCGCCTGCAACTGGTGCGGTTATCCCGCAGCGAGATTGACCGGAGTTCAGAACATCGATTATCCATCGGGAATCAAGATCGTTCGGGTGATGTGTACTGGGAGGGTCGATCCGGCCATGATAATGAAGGCCTTCGAGTACGGCGCGGACGGTGTGGCCCTCGTCGGTTGCCGCATGGACGAGTGCCACTTCCTTGAGGGAAACAAGAAGGCCAAAGAGAGAGTGGAAGCGATAAAGAAGATCCTCGATTACATCGGTCTTGATGGGGGTCGTCTGGAAGCTGAGTGGTTGGCCGCAGCCGAGACAAAGAAATTCGCAAAGCTCACTAACGACCTCGTCTCGAAGATAAAGGAACTCGGTCCAAACCCCATTCCGCGAATCGGTGAGATGGGTGAGGAGGAGGCTGTCTTCGACAAGGACGCGATCGATGATATTATCTCGAGCACCAGCGCCCACGACTGCGTGGAGTGCGGTAAGTGCACTAGCGTATGCCCGGTGGCCAGGTTCGATGAGGAGTTCGCTCCCAGGAGAATAGTGCTTCGAGCCCTTGAGGGAGTGTCCGACAAACTTGCCGAAGACAAGGACATATGGTCCTGCATCACCTGCGAGATGTGCAATGCTATGTGCCCCTACGAGGTCGATTACTCCGAGTTCATCAGGAGAATGAGATCGGAGGCCGTGCTGTTAGGGGGAAGGCATGATTCGATAATCAAGGAATGCCCCCAAGGTGGGATGCTGCAGAGCATGATGAGGATCATGGCATATACCGAGAAGCAGAATAGGCTCTCCTGGATACCTGAGGATGTGAGGATCCAGACAACGGGAGATGTCTTCTACTTCACAGGTTGTCTTCCCCACATGGACTTGGTGTTCAGAGACCGGGAATTGGACCTTACCCAGACCGCAGTGAGCGCTATCAAGCTTCTGAACCACGCTGGTATCGAGCCCGTGGTGAGCAACAACGAGGTCTGCTGTGGTCACGATCTCAATTGGGTAGGTGATGAGGATAGTTTCGAGCTGCTGATGAACAAGAACATCGAGGCCATTAAGGAGAGTGGGGCAAAGACGGTGGTCTTCACCTGCCCCGAGGGACTTAGAACCTTCGATATTGATTACAGGGACATACTTGGGGATCTGGATTTCGAAGTGATGCACATCTCGGAGTTCCTTCTGGAGCTTGCGGATGAAGGCGATATCGACCTCTCCTCGGACAACAGTGGAACAGTGACCCTTCACGAGTCCTGTAGGCTGGGCAGGCATCTGGGCATCTACGATCCGCCGCGAGAGCTACTGGAAAGAGCGGGGATCGAGATCAAGGAAATGGAGAACGTAAGGGACAAGGCCATCTGTTGTGGTGTCAGCTCTTTCGTGGCATGCAGCGAATCGGCTCAAAAAATGCAGCTCGAGAGAATAATGGAGGCCAAGAGGACTGAAGCAGAGACCCTTCTGACAGTCTGCCCCAAGTGCAGGATACACCTGAGCTGCGCGATCTCAAAGGAGATCCCTTGTGACCGCGAGTTGGTGGACATTCCTATCGAGGATTATACTGTGTACCTTGCTAGGCACTTGAACCTATGATGGACGAGGATTAGGACATCATGAGTTTAGAGACCCGTGAGAATTCACAATCCCTCCTCCAACCCTTTGTTCTAGGGAAATGTTCAACAATGATGTTATTCAATCAAATTGGAAATTCAGAAAGAATCGAATGACCCGATCGAACTCAATTGCTGCCCTTTTATTTGTGAAATAGTTGAGCGAAAACTCGGTCAATGGGATGCATCCCAGAGGGATGTCGAGACAATAGCTATATATTTAAGTAGTTGTTTAGGCAGATAGCGTAGCGAAGCCTATATGTGTAATTAATAAGGAGTGATGAAATGCAGCCAGGACAGATGGCATACGACAGGGCCATAACCGTCTTCTCACCTGATGGAAGGTTGTTCCAGGTTGAATACGCTAGAGAGGCGGTGAAGAGGGGTACCACGACTGTCGGCCTCAAATTCAAGGACGGCGTGGTCCTGATCGTAGACAAGAGAATTGCCAGTCGCCTTATGGAACCTAAATCCATTGAGAAGATATTCCGCATCGATGAGCATATTGGATGCGCCACTTCAGGATTGGTGGCCGATGCAAGGATCCTCGTAGACCAGGCCAGGGTGATCGCCCAAATAAGCAAGATCACCTATGACGAAAAGATGGGAGTGGAGGCCTTGGTAAAAAGGATCTGTGATTTCAAGCAGAACTACACGCAGTACGGTGGAGTTCGTCCTTTTGGCACGGCACTATTAGTGGCCGGAGTGGATGAACAAGGCGAGCACCTTTTCGAGACCGATCCAAGCGGCGCCCTCGTATCATACAAGGCAGGGAGCATTGGTGCTGGCCGAAACTCGGTCATGGAGGTCTTCGAGGAGGACTATCAGGAGAACATAGAGATGGAAGAGGCCATACTTCTCGGTCTAAAGGCTCTTCTGAAGGCGACCGATGAGGACAAGCTCAACCCTAAGGCGGTAGAGATCGGCATCGTGAGGAGAGACGAGAACTTCAGGCAGCTTGAGGAGTCTGAGGTAGAGTCCTACATCTCGAAGCTCGGCTCAGAATAAGGTGAAAATGGTCAGCATAGAGGACGCGATCATAGCCAGGTTGGACACACACGGTGAGACCTTCGAGGTGCTCATCGATCCTGATGTGGCTAGGGCATTGCGTGAGGGGGAGGATGTAAACCTCTCTGAACACATGGCCATCGAGGAGATATTTAGAGACTCCAAGAAGGGTGACCGAGCCTCCGATGAGAAGATGATGGAGATTTTCGGGACTTCTGATGTGCTAGCGGTGGCCAGAGAAATCATACTGAATGGAGATGTTCAGCTAACCACCGAACAAAGAAGGGAGATGCTGGAGGTGAAGCGGAGGCGCATCATCAACGAGATCGCCCGCAACGCGATCAACCCCCAGAACAATACTCCCCACCCCCCTCAGAGGATTGAACTTGCGATGGAGGAGGCAAAGGTTCACATTGATCCCTTCAAGTCGGTCGATGCCCAGGTCCCTATCGTGCTCAGTAAACTCCGACCGATAATTCCAATTCGATTCGAGAAGTCGAAAATCGCCGTGAAGTTACACGGTGATGACTACGGGCGTTGCTACGAGGACATAATCTTCTTCGGGACCATCCTGAAGGAGGAGTGGCAACCCAGCGGAGACTGGATAGGTGTGGTGGAGATACCAGCAGGCACGAGGGACGAATTCATCAGCAAGCTCAAGAATAAGACCAAAGGGAGTGTGGAGACCAAACTCCTGACCTGATCGCGACCAATGTTAAAATGAGGTTTACTCATGACTAATGATAATATGAACAGGGAGGTCCAGAGGCCCGTGAGGGAATTAGTTGTCCCCGGTGACCTACTGGACACAGGAAAGCTCAAGGCGGGCAATGGGACCTACGTCGTGGATGGGAACATCTACGCGTCCCAGCTAGGCATAAAGAGTGTTCGATCCAATTATGTGAACGTGATCCCCCTTGGAGGGAGATACATCCCCCATCAAGGAGACACAGTGATAGGCAAGGTAATCGATCTGGGACCATCCAACTGGCTGGTGGACATCAACTCCCCCTACCCGGCGCCCCTACATGTAAACGAGGTGCCCTGGAGGGTGGAGTTCGGGGACACGGCTAGATACCTCAATGTGGGTGATGTGCTTCTTTCCAAGATACTGATAGTGGACGAGACAAAAAGGGTGCAGGTCACCATGAAGGAGCCCGGACTTAGGAAGCTCCAGGGTGGCCAGATAATCGAGATCACCCACAGCAAGGTTCCCAGGGTAATCGGCAAGGGTGGATCAATGATCCAGATGATCAAGAGCTACACGAATTGCAGGATCTTCGTGGGCCAGAATGGTAGAATCTGGTTGGATGGGGAAATCGACAACATCGTGTACGCAATAAGGGCCATAAAGATGATAGAGGAAGAGGCCCAGACCATGAGACTCACCGAGAGAGTGAAGGAATATCTGGAATCCGTTTTTGGTTCTGAATGATTTGGTGATTTAAATGGGTGGAAATTCGGATATTAAAATGATAGATGAGAACGGGCTTAGACTTGATGGTAGAAAATTCAACGAGCTCAGACCTATTAAGATTGAAGCGGGCGTCCTCAAGAGAGCAGACGGCTCCGCCTACGTTGAGTGGGGCAAGAACAAGGTTATGGCGGCTGTCTATGGACCAAGGGAGTGTCATCCCAGGCACCTTCAGGATCCCGCCAAGGGACTGGTAAGATGCAAGTACAACATGATCGCATTCTCAGTCTCAGATCGAAAGAGACCGGGGCCTGACAGAAGGTCTGTGGAGATATCAAAGATAATCTCTGAGGCTCTGGAATACGTGGTTTTCACGGAGCATTTCCCTAGGACCTCTATCGACGTGTATGTCGAGGTCTTGCAAGCCAACGCGGGCACGAGATGTGCTGGCCTTACGGCTGCATCTGTAGCGTTGGCCGATGCGGGCATTCCGATGAGAGACATAGTTCCCTCAGTGGCAGTGGGAAAAGTCAACGATACCGTTATTCTGGATCTCAACAAAGAGGAGGACAACTTCGGGCAGGCGGATGTCCCCATGGCCATCATGCCCCGTACCGGCGAGGTCTTACTCCTGCAGATGGATGGTCATATGACATACGATGAGCTTCAGCAAGCCATTGACATGGGATTTGAGGCTTCACAGACCATCTACGAGCTCCAGAAAGACGCGCTCAGGCGCAGATACGCGGTGGAAGATGTTGCTGATGACGATGAGAACGGAGAGGAGGAGTAGAAATGGCACGCTCTATCATATCGGACATCAAAAGGGATCACATTCACAAGCTGATAGCCAAGGGCAAGCGCATCGACGGTCGTTCTTGGGATGAGTTCAGGGAGATCAGCATAGAGACCAACTTCGGCGAGAACGCCGAGGGCTCTGCCCGCGTGAAGTTGGGCAACACGGATGTGCTGGTTGGAGTCAAGATGGACCTTGGAACACCCTTCCCGGATACACCTGACAAGGGAGTGCTCACGACCAGCGCCGAGCTTATTCCACTTGCTTCGCCCTCATTCGAACCAGGTCCCCCGGACGAGAACGCGATCGAGCTCGCCAGGGTCGTGGACAGGGGAATAAGGGAGAGTGGCATGATCGATGTCAAGTCTCTATGCGTGACCGAGGGTGAACAGGTCTGGATTTGCTTCCTGGACATTTATGTCCTGGACTTTGATGGCAACCTTTTCGACGCCTGCATGCTAGGAGCAGTGGCGGCTCTGAAGTCTGCAATGGTACCGGCTTCCAGGCACGACAAGGGAGATGATTACCCGCTTCCTACAACCTGCACGCCCATCTCTTGCACCGCAGTACAAATCGAAAACTCTTTATTGCTCGATCCGACTCTCGACGAAGAAAAGGTCGCTGCGGCTCGTCTCACCGTGACCACTGACGAGAACGGTGACATTAGGGCCATGCAGAAGGGCCTAATGGGGTCCCTTACCCGCGATCAGATAACGACCATAATTGAGACATCCCAAAGATTGGGAAATGAACTTAGGAAGCTCATTGGGTGAGCGAAATGGCAAAGAGAACTGCGAAGGTAGGAAGTGCTGGAAAGTTCGGACCTAGGTACGGTGTCCGTGTCAGAAAGAGGGTAAGAGACATAGGCAATGTCAAGAGCGGGCCGCACGAGTGCCCCAACTGCCACCACCGGAGCGTGAAGCGCGTCTCCGTTGGAATTTGGGAGTGCAGGCATTGCGAGACAAAGTTCGCCGCGTCCGCCTACAACCCCAAGACAGTACGCCTTGTGGGTGCCGAGAGAAAGACCAGAGGAGGCGCCTGAATTGTATAAGTGCGGGAAATGTGAAAGGCCCATCCGCTCCAACGTGAACACTGTGGGGATGCAGTGCGAGAACTGTTCATCCAAGATATTCTACAAGGAGCGGCCAAATGTCAAGAAGGTAATCACGGGTAGATGAGTCGATGCCCTCGGCAGAGCTCAGCGTTGACTCCAAGATCCCCGAGACCCTGCTAAGAGCCCTAGGGCCTGAGCTGGGGAGGGATATTCCCAAGACAAATGTGGACGGCCGCATAGAGAACGGCCGTCTGGTGCTGAGCATCGAGGCGACGGACATATCGGCCCTAAGGGCCGCCCTAAACTCGTACCTCAGGTGGATAAAGATCACCAAGGACATGATCGAAATCGCAGGTGGATGATATGAACGAGATAAGTCCCAAACTCCAGAATCAGATCGCACAGTTCCAGCAGCTCCAGCAGCAGCTTCAGACGATCCTATCACAGAAATTGCAGATGGAAGCCCAACTCCGAGAGGTTGAGAATACCCTTGAGGAGCTCGGCAAGGTGACGGACGATGCCCCCATTTACAAGAATGTGGGTTCACTCCTGATCAAGGCCACCGACAAGGATTCTGTGGTCAAGGAGATCGAGGATGACAAGGAGACCCTAGAGGTCCGTGTCAAGACCCTGAACCGACAGGAAAAGCAGATGAGGGAGCGCTACCAGTCTATGCAGGACCAGCTCCAGAAGGCTCTCGGCGGTGCAGGTGCTCCTCCTGGTATGAACTGAGACCGGAACGGCTCAAACATCTTACCTTCCTTTTCATGATTTTCTATTGAAAGGCCCCGGTGCTGAACGGTTCGAAGTAGTACGAAAGGCGATTCTTCGCTGACCGCTTCCGACATAACTTCATCCGTTCAATTATATAGAGTTAAAGAGAATCTCTATCAAGGGAGAACAATGGCACTAGAGGATCTTCTACCCTGGATAATACTGGGAATAGTGGTCATTATTGTGGTTGTAGTCATCCTCTACTTTGTTGGGATCTACAACCGTTTTCAAAGCCTCAAGAACTCTTCAGAGGCTACCTTGGGACAGATCAGGGTGGCTATGAAGAAGAGATTGGATATGATCGATCAGCTCTTGGGAGCGGTGAAGAGCTACGCTAAGTTCGAAAAGGAGACCCTGGAGAAGGTGACTGCCATGAGAGCCATGGTGGCCACGGCGGACGCTGGTGACCTCAACGAGATAGAGAGAGAATCACGTTCCCTTCTAGGAAGGCTCTTCGCCGTCGCGGAGGCATATCCAGATCTCAAGACGAACACGACAGTTATGGACCTGATGGGTGCTGTCAGGAGCGTGGAGGAGGAGATTGCCCGGCAGAGGTACACTTACAACAACATCTCACAGCAGTTCAACACTATGAGGGATGTCATTCCATCGAACATCATAGCCAACATGTTAGGATTTGAGAAGCTCGACTACCTTGAATTTGAAGAAGAGATTGAGACTCCACCTAAGATCGAGTTCTGAAGGGAAATCAATTGATTGAGAAGAGGCAGCTGGCAATACTGTTGGTGGTGACATTCGCCATTTCGTTGGCGGGGGTTGGTCTCACCTCACTGATACCGCCTGCGCTTGAAGGTGACCTGGTCATTGACGAATACGGGGCGTCATTCAGTGAGAATGGATCGCTGATCGAATCTTACGCATACGAAGTGAAGAACTCAGGACAGTACCGGATGCTCTTTCGTTACTGGGAAGAGGAGCTCTCCCTCACCAACCTAGACCGCCCATACATCGAGTTCTTGAACATGGCGATACCTTCAGGGTCGATTGGATACATCAAGGACCATAACGGGGAGGTCACCCTCTTTGGGTCGAGCGATCCTTCGATAAGATGGACCATCCAGAACCTTGCGTTCAACAATGAAGTGGGAATATTTGATCCGGGTTATTTCCAGGCCGGCACCTATTCAGTAGAGTACAGCTACATGCTCCATCCCACCATCGAGTATGATGACCAGTATGCCCACCTCAACATTCGACTTCTGGATGAGCACATACCCTTCCGGACCCTTACCATAGAATATCCAAGCCATTATGTTCAGGACGTGTTTCCTCATCCCCCAAGTCTCAGCGTCAAGGAGAGCGGGGGAGAGGTCGTTCTATCTGGGAGCCTGGGCGGTAATGAGGGTCTTGGAATCGAACTGCTTCTCTCCCTGGAGGCCGTTGACGAGATGAGCGGTTATCCGACGTTCGTTGAGGACGTTAGGGGAAAGACGGTGGCGGCAAACCCCTGGTACGACATACTCCCTTACTACGCCGCATGGATTCTTTATCCCCTGTCAATCGCACTTGTCATTCTAACCCCATTTCTATTCCTGGTGATCTACTACATCTTCGGACGGGAGAAGTCATTCACGGTCCCCGAATACCTAAGCTTCACCCCTAATCCCAAAATGAAACCCTGGGCGGTGAATCTGCTGTTCAAGAAAGATCCCATGGTATTCGACCAAGATGGTTACTACGCCACTCTGCTTGACCTGCACAGGAAGAAGTTGATAACCATCACAGAGACGGCGGATGGTCAGGGAGTGAGGATCAAACTGAACAATAATGCATCTGATGATTCCTATGAGCAGAGGGTCCTCGACTTTCTCCAGGATGTTTCCCAGGAAGGAGTGGTCGATTCAGAGGAAATCAAGTATCTGGCGACCATCGCAAAGAGCAATCATTACGCCGAATCAAGGATACTCCGCTATCAGAGTGTGCTCTCCGATGTCACCAGGAAATCCGATCCTGTGCTCATCGATAAGTATGTGGTAAATGGCAGGAAGCATGTGATCCCCCTTCTGGCGGTCGGGGTAATCATGCTAATCGCATCAATCGTGGTCATTGCGCTGATACCTCCCCAGATCGGACTCCTGATTCCGGCCATAGTATTATGGATATTCATGATAGTCCAAACCGGAATTGCGTTGTCATTCCCTTCAACTCTCTTCGGACACTGGAAGGGAGATGGTTACAAGGAGAAGCTGGAGTGGAGCGCTTTCTCCTATTTCCTTACCGATCTCGCATTGATCAAACAGTACGCCCCCTCCGACATCTCAATGTGGGGAGAATGGTTAGTGTACGGTACAGCGCTAGGGGTGGGTGACAAGGTGGAAAAGGTGATGAAGGACCTGAACATCAGCACTCCCGAAGCTGGAGTTCCCCTAGGAGTAAGGGCCGTATTTGTGCCAATATTCTTCTACTCCCCGGCCTCCCCTGGAGGATTAGCGGGTGGATTTGGCGGGGGAGGATTTGGCGGGGGAGGAGGATTCGGAGGCGGCGGAGTGGGAGGAAGATAGCACCCCTCCACAGCATCCAGAGAAGAAGGTGCTGAATTTAGAAACCTGGAAGGGGTTTCATTCGATTGAATCCACCAATAGGACAGGAAGTGATGCAGAGGGAGCACTGCTCCTTGGTGAATCTTGTTATTCGATTGACCGTCTCCTCCTGCATGATCACCATGTTATCATCGGGATCGAACTCTGCGATGCATTTGCTACGGTCGAAGATCGCCCTGTCCAGAGCCCCGGTGGGGCATTCCCTTATGCAAACAGTGCACATGTTGCACAGCTCGATATTCAATGGAGCATCGACCTCCACATCGATATCCGCGAAGACCGCCGTGAACCGCAACCGTGGTCCCCACTCCCGATTGAGTACGAGGTTGTTCTCACCAAGTAACCCGAGGCCTCCAGCAACAGCCGCCCGTTTGAGGTCGATCTTATGCCACGAATCGGTGAACTCCAAAGGCTCTGCCCTTATTCCCTTCTCTCTTAGATCCCAAGCTAACTTCCTAGCCTTGTTCTCGAGCACCTCGTAAATCCACTTGCTCCATCTTTCCTTACCAGCAATATTCGCCTTGAAGGTGAACTCGGTGGACTCATCCGGAGTGACCATTCCAAGTACGATGACCCTGGAAAAATCTGTGTTGGCATCGATATCAGACGGATCGACGATCGCGGTCATGTCAAAGCCGACTTCGATACCAAGATCCCTTATCCAATCTGGAGGCACGCTATATGAATTTGGATCGATTTCGATAATACTTTGCCATCGACTAGTTAATTCTATAACATCAATATGAGAATGTAATAGCGGTAGTTGGGAATAACTTGTAACTCAGGCAAATAGGCACCATATTCAATGGTTTGAGAGATACACCTAAGGATTGGAATGAGGTAGAATCAAGGCTGGACTTTGATGATGATTGCTAGTATGGATTGTCAATTTTTTAAATATAGGTTTCCCAAGCACCCATGGAGATGCTGCCAACCACCTTCATCTGCATCAACTCCTCATGGAACTTGATGCACTCGGTGCTGTTCTTGAGTCTTTTGTCAAGATTTTCCTTCTCGGCCCAGCTTTCAAACTCAACTACTTGCACGATCGCTCCTGAGACATTACCAAAAGTCTGAGAGTAGAGATTCATCGATTTGATTTCTTTAAATAGCTCCGGGTTCTTCCTCATGTATTCGAGGAATTCCTTCCATAGCTGCTTGTGTTCAATATCGTATTCTGGTTTGACCACCCATGTCTCCACCATTGACACGCTCATTTTCAATCCCCCATTTACTTAGCATTCATTCTAATCCTGAGGATTTGTATATTGCTGCTTCTACCAAGATCTCTCCACTGCTTCGAGGTTCTGAATTATCCGAATGAGATACTCTTCCAATTCATTCCTTTCCTCCATGGAGAACCCCTCATAGAATAATTCGGTCATATCCTTCGATACATCCATATAGTCACGTCTGAGGTTCTGTGCCTTGTCTCCAAGAGATAGGAGTACTGCCCTACGATCGCCATGTGATCTTCGTCTCATCACCAGACCGTCCTCCTCCATCCGATCTAGCATGCTGGTCAGTGTAGAAGGGCTGAGAGAAGCCCTCTCCGCGAGTTGCTGTATTGGTATGTCATCTTCCTTCAGAAGCACAAATAGTATCCTTCCTTGCCCAGAATTGATTGGGATCCCCCTCTCCACCAACAGGTGATTGAATACCCTTCCCGATAACTGGTGTGCCTTTGAGAGTAGGAAGCCTCCCTGACTTGGCATTTGGGTCATCTCAACCTCACTTCGAACTTGCGAGGAGTCGCCCATCCCCTGGCGAGCGTAGGTTTCATTGATATGACCGTGTAATCGGGGTCCTCCGCTCCCTTAGGGTAGTACCTTTCCCACCAGTCCACCCAGAGACGATGCTTGAATTCTTTATCATCCACAATCTCAGCCGTGCCGCTGAGCTGTACTCCGTTGGACTCTCCGGGTTTGCAGTAGTATACCGAAATCCTGGGATCATTTCTGATCTCCTCGACCTTCCTGGAAGAGGTGTTGGTTGAGACTGTAATGGTAATATCATCGGGATCCTGATTGAGGAATGATAGTGTGGGGAACTGCTTCTCGTTCCGTAGGTTGAACATCGCCCGTATTTGAGGGTGACCGTCTGCACCTTTTGTAGCGAGGTACATGATCTCGGCCTCCCTTAGAAGCCGAGTTATCAATTCCATAAGCTCGTTGTCGAGCATATCATCAATAAATACTATATAAAATATTACTATATAGTAATTTCTTTTCATTCTTCAAAAAACTGCAAATAGTTGGGTTTCGTTCTGGAAACCATCATGCTCCAGTCAATCTCTTCCAAGCTCGAAAAGGGCAGGAAGCTCATACTCATCCACGGAAATGCAGACCCCGATGCACTGGGATGTGCCTATGCTATCGCAAAGGCTTTCCCAGAAGGAGATATCGTGGCACCTGGTGGCCTGGACAGAATATCAAAGATCATCACTGACAAGCTAGGGATTGAAGTAGGTGAGAATGCAGATTTCTCTGATTATGATCTGGTTGTAGTCGTTGACACCTCATCCCCCGACCAGCTTGAGAATCTCAGCGATGTCCCTCTGGGTAGTGTAATAATAGATCATCATGCCCGTACCGAAAAGTGGAATGGTTGCGTCTATTACTGCGATGAATCGAAACGGAGCTGTGCAGAGATCGTTCTCGAGCTGGTCCGAATCGATGGAAAGGAACTGGATAGGGATGTTGGCCTAGTCTTACTCGCTGGAATGATCACCGATAGCGGTCACTTCAGGTACGCGAACCAAGAACTGTTGACCACCTTCGCCGAGTTATTGAGGGAAAACGAACTGGAGATCGACGAGGTATTCGCACTTACCGATATGGAGCAGGTCATATCAGAGAGGATAGCCCAGCTGAAGGGCGGTCAGAGACTCAAATTTGATAGGATAGGGCGATACATAGTGGCGATCTCCCATGGTTCATCCTTCGAAAGCTCCGTCTCAAAATCGCTGTTGTCACTTGGCGCAGACGTGGCGTTCGTAGGTTCCCAGCGCGAAGATCGGTTCAGAGTAAGCGCAAGGGCCAGGCAGGAGATGGTAAGGATGGGATTGCACCTTGGAAGAATGTTGGAGGATATCGGTTTCGAGACCTCCAACGATGGTGGAGGACATCCCGGAGCTGCTGGTCTTATCGGGGAAGGTGATGTTGAAGCAATGCTCAACATGTGCATGAGGCGCACGATGGACTTCTTTAGAAAGATCAGAGATTCAGAACCTATCAGGAATTGAGAAAGATAAAAGAAATGGGATCGAGGAAGATCACTTGTCTAGGATCTCCCTGATCTTTTCCAGGTTCTCCGGGTGTTTTTCGAAGAACTCCCGCACGGGAGCGAGCATCTCCACAAGGGCGGAGGAGGTCCCGTTCTTGAGGTCCATTGGATGCAGTTGTCCTGCTACGTATGATTCCTCGAGTGCCGAATAGCTCTCAAAGACCAAGGGACCGCCGAACTTCTCCGGACGATCGATCTTCAGGAAGTCCATTCTTTGGAATATTATGAAACGGCAAATATCCAGTATTGGATTTCCCTCTGCCTCTGGAGGGCAGAATGCCTTCTTTATCTTCCTCCTGATGTCCTCGGGAGAGTCGTGAATCATGATCCCACTGTCGGGGTCGCTCTTGGACATCTTGGCTGCAAGAGGATCCATTCGATCACCTCCCTTGAGCCCCGATAACAAGGGCGTATGCAACGCTACTGGCTTCTTCCAGCCGAGTTTATCAGCGGCTTCCCTGGCCAGCATGTGCGCCCTTCTCTGATCCATGCCTGCGTAGGCCACATCAACATCCAGGGCAAAAATGTCAGCCGCCTGCATCAGGGGATACATGACCTTGGAGGTGTCCACCTCGGCCTCATCACCCTCTCTTCCCATGATGGTCATGGCTCTCTTCACCCTGGATAGGGTTGAGTTCTTCCCGATGCTGATGACCTTAGACCAATAATCGATGTTATCCATTAGTTCAAAGGCATAGACGAAATTGACCTTGTCCCTGGGCACACCGAGTGCCTCGAAACAGTCCTCCATATACCTGGCACATATCCTGATGGTGCCGATGTTTCCACCGAGCTTGTCGTTGATATAGGCGTGCCAGTCTGCGAAGAACACCGTGAAGTCGAATCCTGCGTCGACGAAGTCTCTCACCTTGTTGGATATGATAACCCAGCCAAGGTGCACCAGGCCCGAAGGCTCGAAACCGACGTAGCCCTTCGGTCGGTCGTTTGTCTCCAAGAGCTTCCTCAGCTCTTCCGGGGTAACGACCTCCTCGGCATTCCTGGTCAGTAGGTCAAATCGTTCCTCTGAGTCCATGGAAATCAAGGTCGAATCACCAGCCGCTTATTAAATACTTCTGGGAATTAAGAGGAAGATCGTTCATATTCTCCGAAAAGCCGAATCAGAGTTATGATGATTCTAATATGAATCACTTAATCATTATTATACATATGTATAGTAATTTTGATTCATATTATACATATATCTATTCTAATAATACATTATATACAATTATAGTGTTTAACAACCTTTAAGTAGATATTTGTTTATAAACTAATTCATGTCTCCAATAAATGTCTATCAAAATGGAATTGTTGATTCACAGTATTCCATTTTTATGGGCTTCGAGTGTACAAATATAGGAGAATATTCGGTGTCATTAGTCAAATATTATTCTCCAAGAAGGCAGAAATCGATTGAGATTGGGGCAAGTACCAACTCCCCTGATTCATCTCCGGAATGCTTTCCCCTAGCACTCATCAGGAGGCACAGCGAGGGGTCAAGACCTCGTGACATAAACGGCTCATCGAGCTACAAACACCAATGGGACGGTCGTCAAACACCACACCTTTCTGACGCGACCGTCCCTTCACCCAGTATGATCAACTGCGCCTACGGAGAGTTGGGTCTTCAGGTGCGCACACGCTCTAAGAAAGGTAAAGTGAGGTGAATAAGAAGTGAGGAAAACGACGCTGGTTCTAGTGGCAATCCTATTGGTAGGAGTGTTCCTCTTCATTCCATCGACAGTCATGGCAGCCGATCCCTCGGGAGCGGAAACCATCGCCACGGAGGGAGAAGGAATTGCTCTCGACTTCATCTGGATACTGCTATGTGCTTTCTTGGTCTTCAGCATGCACGCCGGGTTCGCAATGTTGGAATCCGGATTCTCCAGATCGAAGAACGTGACCAATGTGCTTATGAAGAACATCATGGCCTTTTCTGTAGGCACTATCTCGTTCTTCGTCGTTGGATATGTCTTTCTAATGGGCACTGATTTCGCTGGCTTTTTCGGCACGGACGGATTCATGCTGCTAGGGGACTTCTACGATGTCAACACGTTGCTGCTGTGGTTCTTCATGCTTGTCTTCGCCGCTACCTCCGCCACAATCGTGAGTGGGGCTATCGCGGAGAGGACTAAATTCAGCACATTCATCATAGTAACTGTTGCGATTACCGCTGTCATCTATCCCATATACGGACATTGGATCTGGGGCGGTGGGTGGCTCTCTTCGGCAAATTTCCTTGTAGATCTGGGTGGCGGCTATGGGGCTCTCGATTTTGCGGGATCTGGTGTAGTCCACGCGGTGGGCGGTTTCATCGCCCTCGCGGGCTGTCTGATCATTGGTCCGAGGATAGGGAAGTACAGCTCTGACGGAAAACCAAATCCCATTCCAGGCCACAGCATGACCCTGGCAGTACTGGGTGCATTCATACTCTGGTTTGGATGGTTCGGATTCAACGCTGGGAGTACCCTCTCCGCATACGAGCTTAGGATATCAGTAATTGCAGTCAACACCAATATGGCGGCCGCAGCAGGCGCCATCACGGCAATGGGGATCACATGGCAGAAATTCGGCAAACCAGATATCGCCATGACCGTAAACGGTGCGATAGGTGGTCTTGTAGGAATAACCGCGGGTTGTGCTTGGGTAGCCCCCTGGGCTTCATTGGTCATTGGAGTGGCAGCCGGAGCAATCGTATGCTATGCATATTGGTATCTTGAGAGCAAAGGAGTGGATGATGTGGTGGGAGCCATCTCGGTGCACGCTTTCGGCGGAATCTGGGGGCTCATCGCCCTTGGCCTGTTCGCTGATGGCACCTATGGCAACTACACCACAGAGGGGCCTCTAGTTACCGGTCTTCTATACGGCAACCCCGGATTCTTCGTGGTCCAACTGATCAGCGTTTTGGTTGTCATATTGTGGGCGTTTGGACTCGGTCTGGCCTTATTCTATACGCTCAAGAAGACCACTGGTGTCAGGGTCGAGCCCGTGGAGGAAATTGAGGGTCTTGACCTTGCAGAGCACGGTTCTCTAGCATATCCAGAGTTCGTATCAATGGACCTTGTCGTCAAGAGGAGGCGGTAGCGATGAAGAAAATCGAGGCTATCATAAGGCATGAGAAGCTGGATGAGGTGAAGAGCTCCCTCGATGAGGCAGGCATAGTGGGCATGACAATCTCCGAGGTCATGGGACGCGGCCGGCAGAAAGGTTTCGAACGCCAGTGGAGGGGCATGGTCTATGTAGCGGATCTTGTCCCCAAGATCAAGCTCGAGATCATTGTCGACGACAAGGACGTCGAGTTGGCGATCGATACCATCCTGAAATCCGCATGGACTGGGGACACCGGAGACGGCAAGATCTTCGTGACCGACGTCGAGGAGGTCATCAGAGTTCGCACCGGAGAGCGGGGAAGGGATGCGATATGAGCTTCCCTGTTGAGGTGCGTAAGAATCAGGAATACCACACGGGGGACGAGAAACCCCGTTACTTCCTGGAGGTCGATCTGAATATGGTCGCTCCGGGAAGGAAGGCTTCCCTCCCCATCTATTGGAGATCCAACAGTTCTCACCCGGTGCTCAAGGAGATATATCACACCGAGATCGGTGGCTTCGCGATCGAGAGGGGGAACCTTCCCTCTCTCCTTGATTCGGTCAAGAACGCCATGGGCGGAATGATGGAGAACGGGACTTTGCCCTACTATTCGATCGTGCTTCCCAATGGCAACCGGCTATCGATATTTCTGGTTAAGGACAAGCTTCAGGCGAGAATCGGTCGAACGAAGATCGAGGGGAAGGACATTGCAGACGTCTACAAGCAGCTGAGAGAGGCTCTGAAGGGGATAGGGATGATCACGAATGGTTCCCAGCTTAAGGTGAATATCTTCCTCTGGCACGATTTGAGATTGTACCCGCCCGCCTTCATTCTCAGAGATATTAGAGAAAGGGTTTGGACCCCCATCTTCTGCTCCCTGAAGGAGGGGGAGGCGATGCTGAACTACGATGAGGTCAACCGGCCTTCGGAGATGATCGAGATTAAAAATGTTCTCAATTTGCGCGACCAGATGGCATACAGGATCGCGTCCTACGGGACCGTAAGGTCAGCCAATCAGATATTCATGGATCAGACCCACGATGCGGTCTGGAAGACCATCAGAGAACAGGTCGATAGAACCGATGAAGTTCTCAGCTACGAGAAGAGTGATTTGAGATTTGAGATACCAATCTACACGGCGAGGACCGGGCTGATTGCAGCTGACAGGCCCAAGGTGTTCTTCGGCAAGGATCCGTCTAGCCTGGCTTCGGTAGTGGCCGAGGTCCTCAAGGCGAACGGCACCATTGCCAGCTCCGTTTCGCTGAGATTGGATACCAAGAGGAGGTAGTTGAATGTATGAAATAATCGGAGCAGTGATAGGTGGAGCAGTACTCCTATTCCTGATCTGGGCAGTGAGATACACCAAATGCGGGCCCAACGAGGTGCTTATCATCTCGGGTCGGAAGCGCAAGGATGCGACGAGCAAGAAGAGCGCCGGTTTCCGGATAATCAGAGGGGGCGGTACATTTGTCTGGCCTTTCAAAGAAACTGTCAAGCGGATGTCGCTGGAGATCATGAACCTTGATGTGCGCACCAGCGATGTGTACACTAAGCCAGGTGTTCCCATATCCGTGGAGGCGGCCTCGCAAGTGAAGGTGAAGGGTGATGACGAGTCCATCATCCTGGCGGCGGAGAACTTCCTCTCCAGGCCTAAGGACGACGTTATGAAGACCGCCCTTCAGGTACTTGAGGGCCACACCCGCGCGGCAATATCTATGATGACCCCGGAGGAGGCCTACCAGATGAGGCGTGAGCTCGCCAACAGATCCAAGGAGGAGGCCTCCGCTGACCTCAACAGGATGGGGCTGGAGATCGTCTCCCTGACCATAAGGAACGTTTACGACAACCAGGGCTACCTGGAGGCCGTTGGCAGGCCCCGGACAGCCCAGGTTAAGAGGGATGCGCTTATCGGTGAGGCTCTTGCTGACGAGGAGGCCAAGAAGGTCCAGTACGATGCCGAGACCAAGATAGAGGAGTCCCGTAGGAACTACGAGATACAAAAGGCCGGTTACGACGCTTCCGTTGCTGAGAGGAAGGCGGAGTCCGATCTCGCCTACGATCTGCAGAGGTTCAAGACCGAGCAGAAGGTGAAGGAAGAGGAGATCAAGGTCGGCATTGTCGAGAAACAGATGGCGACCGAGCTCGCCGAGAAGGAAATCGCCAGGAAAGAGAAGGAACTCTACGCTGAGGTGGTGAAACCTGCGGAGGCCGAGAAGCTCAAGATCGAGAGGTTGGCTGAAGCTGAGAAGTTCAAGCTGACGACCGAGGCCGATGGAGAGTCCATGGCCATCAAGCGCAGGGGATTCGCTGAGGCTGATGTGATCAAGCAGAAAGGTGTCGCGGAGGCGGAGACCATGACGCTAAAAGCTGAGGCCTGGAGCAACTATAACGAGGCGGCCGTCACCGAGATGTTCGTGGACGTCCTTCCCAAGATGGCTGAGGCAGTCGCACAGCCTCTGGCTCAGACAGATAAGATCACCATCATTTCGCAGGACGGTCAGTCTACTGGGGCGGATCGCATAGTGGGCGACATAACCGGCGTGATAGCAAAGCTCCCCACAATCGTCGAATCCCTTACAGGAACCAAGCTAAGCGATCTGATCAAGAAGATCCCTGGCCTGGGGGAGGCTTTCGAGGACGATGATATGGAGACAAGTGAAACCCACACGGAGAGTGAGAGCGGATGGTCAGAAAAAGCCTTCTGAGATCAAAGAAGGAGGCAAAGTCAAAAGACCCGAAGGACCTCAAGAAGGAAGCGAAGCGGAGGGATAAGGATGATCCCTTCACCCGCTTCATATCCGGAGAGATCAAGATGGTGGACTTCAAGTTCACCGACCTCCCTGGAGGCCTGCAGCACATCACCATCCCTGCCGAGCGGTTCAACCCAGAAGTGCTTGCTGAGGGGATAGGTTTCGATGGTTCCAGCATCAGGGGGTTTGCGGAGATACAGGAGAGCGACATGCAGCTCGTCCCCGATCGAACGACGGCTTTCGTCGATCCCGTCTGTAAGCTCCCAACCCTTTCATTTCTATGCAACGTGTTCGATCCCGTCACAAAGGAAAGGTTCTGGAACGACCCGAGGTACATCGCCCAGAAAGCTGAGGAATATTTGGTATCCTCGGGAATCGCAGACACTGTGAATATGGGGCCAGAGGCAGAGTTCTTCATCTTCGACTCGGTAAGGTTCGACCAGAACGAGCACAGCAGCTATTACTTCGTGGATTCGGATGAGGGTATATGGAACTCTGGTTCTGACGACGGCCCTAACCTGGCCCACAGACCTAGGTACAAGGGTGGATACTTCCCCGTCCCACCCACCGACTCACTCAATGATATCAGGTCCGAGGCGATGCTGAAGATGGCTGAGGTTGGGATCGAGACAGAGGTGCACCACCACGAGGTCGCAACTGCGGGACAGGGAGAGATCGGCATCAAGTACTCGACCCTAACCAAAGCCGCTGACAACATAATACTCTACAAGTACATCGTGAAGAACACTGCACTGGAATTCGGGAAAACGGTGACATTCATGCCAAAGCCCCTTTTCGGGGACAACGGGACCGGGATGCACGTCCACATATCACTGGCCAAGGAAGGTGACAACCTCTTCTACGGATCAGAGGGATATGCGCAGCTTAGCATCAGTGCCATGCACTTCATGGGCGGTTTGCTTGAGCATGCGGCCTCAGTACTTGCGTTCACCAATCCGACCACGAACTCATATCGCAGACTCGTTCCAGGGTTCGAAGCCCCTGTCAACCTCGTGTACTCGCAGAGGAATAGGAGCGCAGCGATTAGAATTCCAGTCGTTTCTTCTCCCAAGGCCAAGAGGATGGAGTTCCGTCCCCCTGACCCATCCAGCAATCCATACCTAGCGTTTGCGGCCATTCTAATGGCTGGACTCGATGGCGTGAAGCGCAGGATAGATCCGGGTGACCCCATGGATGTCGATATATTCGAGCTCCCGAGGGACAAGATCGCCAACATCAGAACGGTGCCTGGATCACTTGAGAAAGTGCTTGAGGCGCTTGAGTCAGATCACGAATACCTGCTCAAAGGAGGGGTATTCACCAAGGGGCTGATAGAAACATGGATAGAATATAAGAGGAAGAGAGAGAACGACCCTATGAGGCTTCGGCCACATCCTTACGAGTTCTACCTCTACTTCGATGTGTGATCGATGAAACTCCGTGAGCTTTGACACTTTGATGGCAAGGGTTGCCATCCTTTTTTCTATTTTCTTATAATTTCCAAATCTGCCCTGGAGAAACGATATTTGTAGGAAAAATCGAGAAAGGGAAAGGGTTTCACTGGTAGTCTGACGGATAGTAGGGTGCTAGCCGCCCACGTTCATGTGCATGACGTTGACCACGTCACCATCCTCAAGCTCCGTATCAAGGCCGTCCAGGAGGGTGATGTTCTTGCCATTCTTCAGGATGGTCACCACATCATTGAGGTTGCCCCGGGGATAGACGAACTTGCCGTAGCTTTCGTCGGTCTGCTTGAACACCTCCATCAGGAAATCCCTTATAGTAGAGCCTTCCATCTCGATGTCCAACTCCTTGACTCCAGCCATCTGGGCGAGATGTCCTACTGTCTTGAACTTCACCCTTTTCATCGAACCACCTTTGGGTCCATGGATTATTCAGATGTTGCCAATCTACAGCCTGTTCATGGCCACTTCCGCAGCGGTGTGTGCTGGGTCTCTTACCATGCTGGTCGGCGGGCAGTAGGCGTTCTCGAACTGAATGACGAACTCCTCGATGGTCACTCCCTTCTCGAGGGCTGCTGTGATCCAGTTGACACGCCCGTTCATCTGTGGATCCTTGCCAACCATCTGGGCTCCCAGTACTTTATGGCTTCCCTTCTCCACCAGGATTTTCACGGTCACGGGCTCGTGACCTGGATAATACCTAGCACAGGAAAGGCCAGTGTACTTGCCCTCCACCAAATCGATTCCGTAATAGGCGGCGAGTCCAAGAGAGATGCCTGTACCGGCACACTGCAGGTCCCCGATCACACTTACCCAAGGGCTCGTGACCCCTGGATATATCATGCTCCCACCGGCTGCGTTCGTGCCTGCCACGATACCCTGTCTGACCGCGCTTGAGCCAAGTTGGCTCATTGTTGGTCCGGGGACTATGCAACTCTCTACCTGGATGACATCACCTGCTAGGTATATGTCAGGTACAAGCCGGCCTTTCTTGTATGGCTGCATGGTGGGGCTAACTCTTATCGCACCCAGCTCACCAACATCCAGTCCGATCTTGCTTGGAAGCTCCAGATTAGCGCGAACTCCCGTGGCCATGATGATCACCTCAGCGGGGTACTCCTTTTCCCCAGCGATCACGGATACTGCCTTGCCATTCTCCCCCTTGATGGAACCTATTGGAGTACCCATGACGAATTTGATGCCCTCTCCCTCGAGGTAATCCTGGACCATGTCTGCCATGTCCTTGTCGAATATCCTGGGGATGACCTGAGGGAACATCTCGATCACGGTAACATCGAGACCGACCTTCTTCAAAGCCAAAGCCATCTCGAGACCGATGACACCAGCACCTGCTATGACCGCTGACTTGGCTCCAACCATAGAGGCTTGTATCTTCTTGCCATCGTTGATGGTCCTGACCGTGAAGACCCCATCAAGGTCCTTGCCCTCGATCGGCGGAACCCAGACATATCCACCTGTGGCTAGGATGAGGGAGTCATACTCCCACAACTTGCCGTCTGCGGTGGTGATCTTCTTATTGTCCGCGTCCACATCAGTGACTTTTGTCTTGGTGTACACGTTGATGTTCCTCTCCTCCTTATAGAACTCAGGATCGTGCATCACCATGTAATCCCAGTCTATGAGGCCCTCAAGGACCCATGGTATCACGCATGGAGAGTAAGCAATGTACTCGTCATCCGTGAAAACATTGATCTCGGCGTCCTTGTCCGTCCTTCGCGCAGCGGATGCGGCTGGCATTCCAGCGGCCCCGGTACCGATAACGATTATCTTGCGAGCCATAAGATCTACCTTTCCTTTGGAAGTATAGAATAGCATATTAATAAATTTGTGAGTTCGGGTCAAGGATACTCCGGTTATGCCCAAGGTTCATTGAAATTGGATTGAGAATGATATCGAGCCTTTCGATATCCGTAGGATGCACTGAAAATCAATTGATTGTCCTGTTCGAACCAGCATATCGCGTCACTGGCATCATGAGAAGATATATAGCCTTCCCGCGATGTTCTGAGCCAAGAACAAGAGGATTAGATGATGGGAAAGAAGAAAGATCCCAAGAGGAATCAGAGGCCCGAGGCTCTCTGGAAAGAGAAGGATCAGATCGATGGTGGGACCGTGGATGCCATGGTCCTCATCTTGAGGACCTCAGGTTGCAGATGGTATCGTGATGGAGGCTGTCTGATGTGTGGATATCACTCTGCCAGCGAGGAGGGGATTGGCATCGAAGATCTCAGAATGCAGATTGACTCTTCGTTAGAGAGATATGATGGGGAAGAAATGGTAAAGATATACACCTCGGGAAGCTTTCTTGACACGGGGGAAATACCAGTCGGGTTGAGAAGGGAGGTCTTCGAGGCATTCTCGGAATCTCAAAGGATTCTCTTCGAAAGCAGACCTGAATTTGTAAGCATTAACAACCTGGAGGGAATTGAAGTGGGAAAGGCGCATGTCGCCATTGGACTGGAGACCTCCAGCGATCTCGTCAGGGAGACGTGCGTTAATAAAGGCTTCACATTTCAAGATTATGAGAAGGCAGCCTCGCTCCTACTCGAAAAGGGTATCCCACTCAGGACATACCTACTACTCAAACCTCCATTCCTTTCAGAAAGGGAGGCCATAAGGGACGTAATCTCATCGATAGAAGATTCATCCCCGTACTCGGAGAGCATTTCCATCAATCCCGTGAATGTTCAGAGAGATACATTGGTGGAGAGGCTCTGGCGAAGAGGTGACTATAGGCCGCCATGGTGGTGGTCATTGAATGAGGTTCTCTCCAAGGGTCTTGAAGCCAGCGATGCAAGGATCCTATCGGCGCCCAGCGGGGCAGGGACTCCCCGAGGGATTCACAACTGCGGAGACTGCGAGGATAAGTTTATTGAAGCGGTGCGGCGTTTTTCCTTCGAGCAGGACCTCGGAGTATTGCGGGGTCTGCGGTGCGACTGCAGAGAGGAATGGGAGACCCTCATAGATGTTCAGGACATCATGGGCACTTCTGTGGATGTCTCCCGCTACTTGAGCTCAAGTAAAGATTGAACGGATGTGATCATGATGGAATACGATATCAAGAGAGGACACTTCAAGAATATAGAGAGCGACGGCCTCAAGGATATGCTCACCGAGTTTTTCGGGGGATACCAAGAGGACGGGGATACTCTGATTGCTAACTACGGGGCAATGATAGAGATGAGGGTGAAGGTCCTTAGCAAGTCCTCGCTGGTCGTTGAGACAAAAACAGATACCAATGTATCTGACGATGTCGCCATGGATACCATCAGGAAGTTTAATAAGTTCCTGGAGAGTGCCACTGGACTCAACTCTAAGCAGCGCAGGGATCGCCTGAGCAAGAAGGCGAAGGAAGGCAAGTTGTAGAAGTCTTCAATACAAAAATTGAATCGAGAAAGGACTCCTTGCCTTCATTCATTCTCAATCAGCCAATCGCTGGTCTGGGAGTGCATATCATGCTGGAATTCAGCCCATGTCTCTGAATGCCTCTGCGGGGGGAATGCGCGATGCCATCCTGGATGGTGCAACAGTGCAAAGGATTGCGGCGAGATAGACGATACCGACGATTATGAGAAGGGTTTCCCAAGGAAACACGAATGGCACATCAAGTTCAGCCATGGCAGTGTACCAGATGCCGTAGGCACAGGTGAATCCAACAAAGATGCCCAGTAGCACTCCGAGCGAAGTGATGAAAAGCACCTCCACCAGGAATGATTTCGATATCATTGACCTCTGATATCCTATCGATCGCAGCATTCCTATGATTCTCTTTCGTTCAAAGACCGCCCGATATGCAAGCACTCCAAGTGAGGCTACACCTATGAGCAGGCCAAGAGAAAGGAAAATGGAGAACATCTGCATGATATCCTCCATCTGCTTCTTTGAATCGATTAGCACCTTCTCAATTGACTGGGCCTCCATTCCGATCGACCTGAAATCGGTGTTCATCTTTTCCACTGATGATTCCAGTAGAACTCCATCTTTGAGATTGACCAGGAACAGGTTGTTGTCGATAAGATGAGGGAATATCGTCCCCATGCTGCTCTTTGCGATGAACAGTCCGTTGAGAAGTGTCTCTTTAACGATTCCAATCACTCTCAGTTCAACAGAGGAGTCCACCACGTGGGAAGGAAGCGTCACAATGTCACCTACTAAGATGGGTATGTGAGTGCTGGCAGTACCGGAGCTTATGATGACAAGTGAGTCATCCTCTTGGAGTGCCGCCCAGACCTCGTCCTCGGTACTGTATTCTGGATGGATGCTCTCCAAGTTCCATTTCGTATGATCCTTGAAATCGTCCTCTATACCAAATATTCCATAATACGGTGGACCGTAGGATGGTACGTCCTCACCGTTCTTCTGCAGATTTCCCATGAAATAAAAGCTTCTGATCGACTCTATGTACTCGACATCATTCCTGATCACCTCGGAATCGATCTCCTCGACCTCCCCTTCCCGGATCACAGTGACATTCTCAAGATTCTCAACACTCAATGATGTGGTGGAAACGATATCGTACCCGCCTGCCTCCTCGGTAATATCGGAAACAACGAAGGACGAGGTGAAAATCGAAGTCATGGTGACGAGGAATAGGACCAATGTGAACATAGCGATGGTCATACCAGTCCTGAACCGCTTCTGGAGCGAGTAACCGACAGCTATCTGCGAGATGGCCTTGGAACTGGGGCTGAAGGAGAACAACCTTGAGACCCCAGAAACGATGATCCGTGAGTTGAAAACGAGAATTACTACTGCGCTGAAGCATAGGATGAGCCCAATAAAGACGAATGCCAGTATTGCATCTGTTCCTTCGTAAGTAACGTTGAAAAGTGTCCAAAGTGCATAGAGGAAGATCAATACACCTGCGATGGAATAGACAATCTCCGGACGGACCTCCCTCCTCACTATCATTGCGGCCCCAGCAATGACCAGTATGGAGCCTGTTATGAGGAGGAGATAATAGTCGTAATGGAAATAGTACACATAGGTGATCAGATTTCCCAGTATTGCGAGGAACAGACCATAACCAATTGTGGTGTTGGTCCCCTTCTTCAAGACTGGTTCCTCTATCTCCCTTATCGCCCTCACGATATTCAGTTTCGATATTTTTCGTGAAACCAACAATATGGTGGCGATTGATACCAGGGTACCCAGCACTATGGAAAGTACTAGACTCGAGAGGAAGAAGT
The DNA here is from genome assembly GCA_013415695.1 of Methanomassiliicoccales archaeon. Taxonomy (NCBI): domain Archaea; kingdom Methanobacteriati; phylum Thermoplasmatota; class Thermoplasmata; order Methanomassiliicoccales; species Methanomassiliicoccales archaeon. The sequence goes on from JAAEEP010000006.1 coordinate 60,848, forward strand.
AGAACGGAAGGCTTTCGCCGCCCTCGACCCCCATTATGGAGTTCATAGAGGTGATGAGCATGTATGCTATCAGGATGCCCAGCAGTGCTCCGATGATCGACGCCGGGAAGGTGTAACCCAGACCTTCAAAGGTGAAGATCCTGGTGAGATGGATTCTCTTCAGACCGATGGCCCTTGATATTCCGAGTTCACGCTTGCGCTCCTCGGCAAGCATCACGAAGATGTTCACGATCAGTATGACGCCTGCGGTAACGGCGAACATAGACATGAGTAGAAGAAAATCACCGAAGTTCTCGGCGGCAAAATCGGCAAGATCCAGCTGGTTTCTCTTGTAGTCAGTTATGACGAGTGATCCAAGAACCGCGTTTACGGGATCGTTCTCTATGAAGTTGTCGAGCACTCTCTCGATCTCAGTGGTAACCTGGTCGGTCAGAACAACTGAGTCAATCATGCCCCCGTTGTTGGAGACCTTGATGAAGTTGTATTCGAAGTCATTGGTCTGGTACATTTCCCAAGCCGATTCTATCTTGAGGAATAGATTGGGAGTTCCAAACATGGCCGCCTTACCTGCATCAGATGATATGGATTTGACATTGAACTGGATCGACCTTATCTCGGCCATCCCCTCCTGCATCGATGTCTCTTCCTCTGATGGGGTTTGCCTTCCTGGCAAGGTGGGAATGATCCCATTGATCTCCGGAATGCCGTCCAAGCTCGGAGGGATGATGTAGTAGACCTCAAGAGAGTCACCTACCTGAGCGCCGATCCGCTCCGACAGCATTGAATTGATTATGATCTCATCATCACCGAGGTCTTCCCCGTAGCGATCACCCGATGGAATGGCAAACTCACCGAATTCCTGGTCCAAGGCGGAATCGAATCCCACCACGGTCGAAGAGGGACTAGTCAACCCGGTCCTTGGATTGAAAACAGAGATGCCTTGGAACATGATCTGGGGAGAGATGCCATCGGTCAACGCCCTGATCTCTTGGTCCTGCGAGATGCCATTGTAGACCCCGAAATCGAAGAAACCACCTCCTGGAGAGGAGATGTACTCGTCCATCAGATCCGAGTTCAGATAGCTAGTCTCCCTGATGTAGAAATCAAGAGAATCGCTGGTTACCAGGGAGCTAGAGATCATGGCTGTTGCAATCATGAGCGCCCCAATCACCAGGGCAGTGTGAGCCTTTCTCCGGGTGATGTTGTGTAGGCCCATTCTAATGAAGATGCTGGGTCGAAGGCTAGCGATCAGGATGATCAGCACTACGACGATGAGAACCGCCAGAAGTGGAAGAGCCCTGTCCCAGCCAGTATCAGGTATCTCGATATCATCATCTCCTGCTCATCCTCATTCCACTATCCTGCCATTCTCCATGCGCACTATCCGGTCCGCCATTCCGCTCACCAGAGGATCATGGGTCACCACCACGTACGTCTGATTCTTCTCTTTGTTGAGGGTGGAGAGTAATTTCATGATCTGCACGGTATTTTCCTTGTCAAGGTTCCCAGTTGGCTCGTCTGCCCATACTATCACTGGGTCGTTGACGAGAGAGCGGGCAATTGCCACCCTCTGCTGTTGACCCCCTGAGAGCTCGCTGGGCTTGTGCTTGGCCCAATCTTTGAGACCGACTACTTCTAGGGCATTCATGGCCTTCTCCTTTGAAGCCTTGACATTGACCCCTGATACCAGTAGAGGAAGCTGGACATTCTCAAGGGCTGAGAGTACGGGAAGAAGATTATACGATTGGAAAATGAACCCCATCTTCTTTGCCCTATACTCTGTCCTCTCCCTATCGCTCATCTTGGATATATCCTTGTCCTCGATCAGTATCTTTCCATCATCGATCTCGTCGATCCCGGAAAGGCAGTTGAGGAGGGTTGTCTTTCCGCATCCAGATGGTCCCATCACTGCAACCATCTCCCCCCTACTTATCTCGAGGTCCAAACCTCTCAGGGCGTGAACCCTTACCTCGCCCGTGTCGTAGATCTTCTCGACACCTATTGAGCGTATGATGGGGCTGTTTTCCACTAAATCGGTTGGTTTGGGTTTCTCCTCGTCGGGGTCCATTTCTCTCCGTATTAAAATACCTGAAGAACCTTTTAATTTAATCTACGTTAAAATAAATCAAACTCGGCCTGAACCTAGGTGGCCTTTGATGATTAGGAGAACGATTCGGCAAGGACGCCTTTATTCTCAGAATTCGTGATGTCTCTCATCAAGACGCTCCAGGGTGTCCATTAGATCGCGTCTGGTAATGATTCCGACGATCTTCTTGTTATCCATGGGTGACACGACTATCATTCTCGAAATCTGCTTGGAGTTCATGATGTCAAACGCTTCCAGAGCCTCCTTGTCCGAAGGAATGGTGTCGTAATGAGTCTGGATGACTTTCCTCAGGGACGATTCAGGTGAACTCGAGAATTCTTTTTCGATGAGGTCCATGGGAGCCATCCCCACCATTTTTCCATTTGAATCGATTGCCGGGTAAAGATAATGAGGATTGTCCCTCACTTTGGCTATGATCTCTGCCAGATTTTCATCCTCTTGAATTATGATCACGTTTCCTTCCATGACATCTCCCACCCTCACCTTGCTAAGCATTGAGATGTCCAGAGTGAAGGAATGCTGCGTTATCTGGCTCTCGTATATGGTGCGAGAGCCAGTGACCGTGTAGCTTATGATGGAGGATATCATGAGCGGAATGAGGACCGACACCCCGCCAACCATCTCCGTCAACATTATCGAGGAGGCGATTGGTGTCTTAGTCACACCTGCCATCATCGATCCCATGCCCACAACGACCAGGATGGGTGTGATGTCTAAACCTGAAAGGACACCGATCGCTCCCCCAACCGTACCACCTATGACCAGCGAGGGAAAGAATACGCCCCCGCTACCGCCAGAGCCGACGGTGAGGGAGGTTGCCACGATCTTCCCCACAAGGATAGCCAATAGTACCAATATCGATGTGATGGCGCCGTCTATCAGATCCTGTATTATACCCTCGCTAAGTCCAAGCACACCGGGGATCGATAAACCGATGATGCCGACCATCAGGCCCCCCAGACCCGCTCGGAAGTACAGGGGAAGTGTCAATTCCTTGAAGAATCTGCTCATCCGGTTTCGGAGCTGGATGAATCCCAATCCTACCAATCCCAAAACGAAACCGGTGAGTATCGTTAGCGGGAAGACCTCTGCGGAAAGGAATATATTGACATCTGGGAAGCTAAAAAGAGGCTCCACGCCATAGAATGGAACGAACACCAGGTATGCAACCGCACTGGAGACCATCGCAGGAACCACTGCACTACTCTCCAAGTCGTTCTTATAGGGTATCTCTATGGCGAAAATTGCAGCCCCAAGCGGTGCCTTGAACACGGCGGACATTCCCGCCGCCATTCCGCTGATAACCAGTATCCTGAGGTCCGAACGGCTTAGTTTGAACCTGTCGGCCACGAAGTTTGCCAGACCCGCAGTGATCTGGGATATTGGACCCTCTCTTCCAGCGCTCCCTCCGGTTCCGATCGTCAAGGCTGAAGCCACCAACTTTACCGGAGCCACAATTGGCCGCACCTTGCCCCCAGTATGATGTAGAGCGTTGACCACGTTATCCTGACCAGGGCCTTCAGCCTCAGGTGCCATATAGGAGACCAAGAAGCCCATGATTACCCCTCCGACAGCGGGAATAAACACGATCAGGTACCAAGGCACCGCAACGGTCTCGTAAAAGGAGGACCAGATCAATTCCAGAAGGAACTCGAAGGCCATCGCCCCCAGTCCTCCCACCAGTCCCATCATTATGCCCAACGGAATCCATTTCTTGAAATAGTCGCGAATATCCAATGAGAAGATGCGGGTCAACCTTCTCTCTATACTCTCGATACGAGCCCTGCTTCTTGGGATATCATTGCTCATTGGAGATCGCCAGGGAGTCATACATTTGGGCGTGAGAATCATAGGGAAATCAACAGACTTAAGCAATCCGGATGATGGCTGAAGGAGAATTACGACCTCGACATTCTTTCCAGATCGGTTGTAGAAAGGACCTTTATTTGAAGAAATGTGGGCAAATTTGTCTATTATTCTAATAAGGCAGTTTGTGATGCTAGGAGAGGTCAAAACTCATCAACGAATTCCTGTTCATGGACTTATTCGTGGCTCTGATATGCACATGACTCCCTAGGCTGTATTCGAGCCTCTGATTAAGAATCCCTTCGCCATTCTGTGCATGAGAAAGTTTGCCGAGGATAAAGTATGAGGTGGAGCCTGTCGGCAAATTCACCGATCGAGTATCTGGTGATCTTTTCCGAGTTCTCCTGATCGGCGTAATAAGGCGCAGGAAGTGGGCTCCTGTCCATGGCCTGTTTGCCATCGGGGCTCTGGACAGGGCGCGGGGATTACCGCACATCTTATATACCATAATCCTAATGCAAGGCTTAGCTGAACGCATGAGGACGTTCGACCAGACGCCTTGGGCAATGCATATGGCACCCCTCAATCGCTGCCCCACTGATTCTGGGCAGTGACAACAGCGTCACGGTCGAAGGTACTGACCTCGACACAGTTGAACGACTCGCGTAAGCGGAGAGAGAGGATTCTCTCCCAAACAGAGGGAGAATCATGCCGAACAAGAGACGTCCACGAAGAGGATCTAAAGCTTATTCACCTCGCAAGAGGGCCAAGAAGGAGACCCCGAGGCTGGATGCTTGGCCTGAGATCAGCGATGGACCCAAGGTCCAGGGATTCGCCGGCTATAAGGCTGGAATGACCCATGCACTGATCGTAGACTACAGGCCTAAGAGCACCACTACTGGCCAGGAGGTTCAGGTACCTGTCACCGTTCTTGAGGTACCCCCCATGAGGGTTGCCGCCGTCAGATTCTATGTGAATTCGACGTACGGTCTACAGACCCTTGGGGAAGTCTGGGCAAAGAACATCGATTCGATGCTTTCCAGGCGGCTACCCATACCCAAGAACTATGACCCAGGCAATGCCTGGAGGAAGATCGAGGGAAGGGATCTTGAAGATGTGAGGATCCTGGCCTACACCCAGCCCAAGCTGGTCAAGGGCGTACCCAAGAAGGTCCCGGATCTCATGGAACTCCGCATCGGCGGAGGGACCATGGAGGAGAGGACCGCATACTCCAAGGAACTCCTTGGTAAACAACTGACATTCAACGACTTCGCAAAGGAGGGAGATATGATCGATGTCTCCGCCGTGACCAAAGGCAAGGGATTCCAGGGAGCGGTCAAGAGGTGGGGCGTGAAGCTGCTGTCCCATAAGAACAGCAAACACCGCCGCCTTTACGGTAACCTCGGACCCAAGCGACCTGGATATGTTAGGCCCACAGTTCCGATGGCCGGTCAGGTCGGATACCATCAGAGGACTGAGTTCAACAAGCGAGTCCTGCGCTTCGGGGAGAACGGAGATGATGTGACCCCCAAGGGCGGATTCGTCAGGTACGGTCAGGTAGTGAATCCATACGTGCTCATCCACGGCTCTGTACCGGGTCCTTCCAAGAGGCTCATAAGGCTCAGGGATCCGGTAAGAAAGGGCGGAGTCAAGCTCACAGAGGCACCCAACTTCGCATATATATCGACTGAATCAAAGCAGGGGGCCTAGAGATGACTGGTAACAATTCATCCGTTAATGTATACTCGCTCGGAGGCGATGTGGTGAAGACCATTTCGCTACCCTCGGCCTTCGGAACGACCTTTAGGCCAGATATCATAAGGAAGGCGGTCGTCGCCCAGGAGGCCAACAAGAGGCAGCCCTACGGGCCCTCCAAGACGGCCGGGATGAGACATGCGGTCTCGACCTGGGGCAAGGGAAGAGGCGTTGCAAGGGTCCAGAGGCTGACCCAGGGTAGAAAGGCGGCCGAGTCGCCTAACAATGTTGGAGGGCGAAGAGCTCATCCCCCCGTACCCGAGAAGGATCTCTCTAAGAAAATGAACCGAAAGGAGAGGAGACTGGCAAAGCTTTCAGCACTGGCCGCCACCGCAGATCCCGACATCGTCAAGGGTCGAGGGCACTGGTTCGAGGAGGATGTGACCCTTCCCGTGGTAGTGGAGGATGACATCGAGACTCTGGAGACCGTCAAGGAGGTCCTGGATGCGTTGGAGAGCCTTGGCATCAGAGATGATATCATAAGGGCCAAGGAGGGAAAACACATCCGAGCTGGTCGAGGAAAGATGCGCGGCAGGAAGTATCGGAGACCCCGCAGCATACTGATCGTTGTATCCGGGGAGGACGTTCCCCTGGTAAAAAGCGCTGGCAACCTGCCCGGTGTTGAGATAGTCCCACCAAGCAGGCTGAACGCTGGTGTTCTGGCACCTGGTGGGGACGCAGGCAGGCTGGCTTTGTTCACCGAGTCCGCTCTGGGCAAGATAGGAGAGTGGTGATATGGTCGAGAAGAGGAAGATACTGCTTCATCCCTATGTCACAGAGAAGACCATGAACCAGATGACTGGGACTCCAACACAGGATTTCACTGACGGCAACAAGCTTGAGTTCATAGTTCATAAGAGCGCCTCCAAGAAGGAGATCAAGGAGGTCTTCGAAGAGCACTTTGAGGTCAAGGTGGATAAGGTTTCCACCAAGATCTCCAAGCATGGCAAGCACGCCATAATTAAGCTCGCCGAGGGATACTCGGCGGAAGAAGTCGGGATGAGGATCGGCGTGTTCTGAGGTGGTGTGAATGGGTAAGAATCTTAGACAGCAGAGGAGGGGTCGCGGAACTCCTACGTACCGATCCCCTAGCCACAAGCATGTGGCGGAGATAAAGCACCCCGCCTTCGACCACGGTACGGGCAAGGTTCTCGATCTGATACATGCGCCGGGGAGGAACAGCCCCCTGGCCGAGGTTGAATTTGACGGTGAGGTAATACCGATGATCGCGGCCGAGGGAATGCAGGTTGGCCAGGAAGTGGAGTTGGGCCCAGGAGCGTCCATCTACTCCGGCAATACCATGCCTCTCTCAGGCATCCCTGAGGGTACTCCCATCTACAATGTTGAGGGACGCCCGGGTGACGGAGGCAAGTTCATCCGCACTGCCGGGACATCCGCGAGCATCGTCAGCAGAGGAAAGAAGGTGGTTATCCTCATGCCTTCAGGCGAGTTCAAGACACTCGATCCGAGGTGCAAGGCTACCATCGGAGTTGTGGCAGGCGGTGGGCAGAAGGAGAAGCCTTTCGGCAAGGCGGGTGCGAAGTACCATGCCTACAAGAGCAAGGCCAAGGCAAACTTCTCAGTGCGTGGCGTGGCCATGAACGCTGTGGACCATCCACATGGTGGAGGATCACACCAGCATGTCGGTAAGCCCAGCACGGTAGGCAGAAATGCTCCCCCTGGCAGAAAGGTAGGTCACCTCTCACCAAAGAAGAGGAGCAAGAGGAAGTGATGTAGATGGCAGTAAAGATGGGTGGAACCAAGGCCTCTAGAAGGAGAGCCAGGAAGAAGAAAGGGGCGATAACGGCCCGAAGAAAGAAGGAGTTCACTTATCGCGGGTTCACCATGGAAGAGCTGCTCGAAATGCCCTTCGATGAGGTGGTGACCCTGATGCCGGCAAGGATTAGGCGCACGCTGATCCGCGGGCTCAACGATGAGCAGCGGACAACCTTCGATAAGATCAGGGATTCCGATGGGAACACTATAAGGACCCACCGGAGGGACATTCCTATCATCCCGCAGTTCGTGGGAAAGAGCGTGTCGGTGTACACTGGTAAAGAATTCAGGGATTTCGAGATCAAGCCCGAAATGATAGGGCACTACTTGGGAGAATTCGCCCCCACCAGGGGAAATGTAAGACACTCTGGTCCTGGTGTAGGTGCGACAAGGTCATCCAAGTTCCTGCCGCTTAAGTGAGGTGAAATGGCATGGTAGGATACACAATGGAAACTGACCCTGACAGCACCTCTCGGGCAATAGGCAAGGAGCTCCCGATCTCACCCAAGCACTCGAGGGAGATATGCAGCATGGTCCGGGGCATGGAGGTCAGCGTAGCCGTCGATGTTCTCAACGAGATCATCGAGTTGAAGCGAGCCGTTCCCTTCAAGCGATACAAGAAGTGCGTGTCCCACAAGAAGGGCACGGGACCTGGACGCTATCCCCAGAAGGCCGCCAAGGCCATACTGGGCGTCATAGAGAGCGCGATGAGCAACGCCGAGTACAAAGGCCTGGGCGTGGATTCCATGCGCATTAAGGTCATAGCCGCCCACTTGGGGCGGACTCAGCAGGGGTGGATGCCCCGAGCTTATGGAAGGGCGACTCCTTTCGATCATCAGACAGTAAACGTCGAAGTAATCCTAGAGGAGATGGAGTAGATGGCTAGTGAGAGGAAATTCATAGCTGAGAACATTAGGAGAGTGCTCCTCAAGGAGTACCTCATGAAGGAGGTCAACCGCGCTGGCTTCGGCGGCGTGGAGGTCCAGAGGACTCCAATGGGAACTCGCGTGACCCTTACGACCGAGCGACCTGGCATCGTCATCGGAAGGAGGGGTTCAGCCATCAAGAACCTGACTCGTGCCATCGAGGAGGATTTCAATTTCGATAATCCTCAGATCGAGGTGCAGGAGGTACAGGATCCTAACCTTAACCCCCAGATTATGGCAGAGAAGCTCGCCTTCGCTCTGGAGAGGGGATGGCACTTCAGGCGTGCTGGTCACTCCACTGTGCGACGCATCATGGAGTCTGGTGCCAAGGGTTGTCAGGTGGTGCTAGCTGGGAAGCTCACTGGCCAAAGACACCGGACCGAGAAGTTCAAGGCCGGTTACATCAAGTTCTGCGGTGAGCCAAGATTACAGTTCATTAAGACCGGTTTCGCCGTGGCGACCCTTAAGAGGGGCGTCATAGGTGTGAAGGTCGAAATCATGGACCCCGAGGCAAGGCTGCCCGACGAGGTGTCCGTGCTCACTCCTGCCCAGGCAAAGGACCTTCTGCCAGACCTCTTCGCCGAGATAGAGGCAAGAGAGGCTGCGGAGAGAGTTACCGCCTATGAAACCTCCGAGGCCAAGACCACGGAGGAGGATGTGGAGGAAGCACCATCGGAGGATGCCGAGGAGCCTCAGTCCGAAGACGCTCCAGTTGAGAGTGTTGAGGTTGAGCCCGCGGAAGAAGCCAATGTTGAAGGGGACAAGGAAGAAGAACCCGAGACGGTAGAGGAGGCCGAGTCTGAAGGCTCCGAAGAGGTGAAGGAGTAATGCCTCTGATGAAGACCTCCGAGATACGGGGCATGAGCGCTGATGAGCGCAAGGGAGTGCTACTGGAGCTCGAGGACGAACTGATGCATGAAAGGGGAGCCGCGGCTATGGGCGGAGCACCGCCCAACCCCGGTCGCATCAGAGCCCTTAGGACAAATATCGCAAGGATCCTAACCGTCCAGAAGGAGGAGGAAGAGAAGTAATGGCGGACATTTGCCCTGTGTGTGGATTGCCCGAAGAACTCTGCATGTGCGAGGAGATAGCTCGCGAGCAGCAGAAGGTGAGGATATCGACCGACAGCCGACGATACGGTAAGACAGTTACCGTCATCGAAGGAATAGACGCGAACGACATCGACATTGATGACCTGGCCCGGACGCTTAAAACCAAGTGCGCGGCAGGCGGCACAGCCAAGGATGGCCGCATCGAGCTCCAGGGCGAACACAGGAAGAAGGTCAAAAAGGCCCTTGAAGAGATGGGCTTCAAGACCGAGGTTCGGTGAGGTCATCCGTTGGGCAATATGAAGAGAAGGGATTTCATGAAACAGGAATTCATCGGCTTGAATGTAGAGGTCATCGGTTCCGCCCACCCCGGATACCGCGATATCAGCGGAATAGTGGTGGACGAGACAAGAAATACCCTGACCATCGAGGTTAACGGCAGGGAGAAGATGATACCCAAGCCCGGAAATGATTTCCAGTTCACATTCCAGGGTAAGAAGATCGCTATCAAGGGCGATGAGATCAGACATCGACCCGAGGACCGGATCAAGAAGTGTAGGTGATCTCATGGATCATGCTAAGGATATTGGTATTGACGTCAAGCCTCCCGAATCCGCCTGTGACGATGGCAACTGCCCCTTTCATGGCACCCTGTCCGTCAGGGGCCAGATAATCGATGGGGTGGTTGTTTCCACGAAGATGAACAATACAGCGGTAGTGGAGCGCAATTACCTGAAGTATCAGAATAAGTACGAGCGTTTCGAAAAGAGGACCAGTCGCTACTCCGTACACAATCCCCCATGCCTCCAGATCGGAGTTGGGGATGAGGTGAGGATCATGGAGTGCAAACCCATCAGCAAGACCGTCTCGTTCGTCATAATCGAAAAGAGGTGAACGGGATGAAGGGCGTTGCAGGCAATCAAACTAGAGGACTGGTCACAGGCTCCGAGCTCGATGTGATCGATAACACCGGGGCCAAGATGATCAAGATCATTTCCGTACCGGGGTACCACGGCGTAGCTCGCCGTTACCCAGCAGCGGGTATTGGTGACATAGTGGTCGCGTCCGTCAAGAAGGGCACTCCAGAGATGAGGAGACAGGTCGTCTACGCTGTAATAGTGAGGCAGAGGCGACCATTCAGGAGACCCGACGGGACCATGGTGTCCTTCGAGGACAACGCCGCGGTCATCACCACCGATACAGGTGAGACCAAGGGAACCGATATCAAGGGACCGGTAGCCCGCGAGGCGGCTGAAAGATGGCCCCGTATAGCGGCGACCGCTTCAGTGATAGTGTGAGGTGATGTGAATGGTTAAGAGCACCAAGGCAAGAAAGCAGAGGAAGGCCCTATTCAATGCACCCTCCCATTTGAGGCGCAAGAACGTGGCCTCCCATCTGAGTGAGAACTTACGCAGAGAGTATGGCAGGCGCTCGGCCCACGTCATCAAGGGCGATACCGTCATGGTCATGAGGGGCAACGAGGACCTTATTGGGACGGAGGGCAAGGTGGCTGAAGTAAACACAAGGACTGGCCGCCTCACCATAGAGGGTGTCACCATCCCCAAGGCTGACGGCACCGAGGTCAGCAGACCGATTCACGCCTCCAATGTGATCATTACTAAGCTTGACACTTCAGACTCCTGGCGCAGAGATATACTGACCAGGAAAGAGGAGGGAGCGCAATGAGCAAGAGTATGAAGAGGCTAACGGCTCCCCGCAGCTGGCCCGTCCCAAGGAAGACGGACCAGTGGATCACGAAGCCATCCCCCGGACCGCACCCCATTCAGAGGAGCATGCCGGTATTGACAGTGGTCAGGGACCTGCTCCAGGCGTGTGATACCGCGGCAGAGGCCAAGCGTATCATCGGGAACCGCGACATCATCGTCGACGGCCGCCCTGTCAAAGAGCATAAGTTCCCGGTGGGCCTCATGGACGTGGTCTCCATACCCAAACTTGAGCAGAACTTTAGGATGCTCGTGGACAGGAGGGGCAAGTTCCGCCTGGTCACCATCAGAGAGGGTGAGGAGAGCTGGAAGCTATGCAGGATTGAGAACAAGACCACCGTGAGGGGTGGAAGGATACAACTGAATCTTCACGATGGTAGGAACATCATAGTCAAAGAGAACAAGTACAAGACGGGCGACGTGCTCAAGGTCGAGGTACCCTCTCAGAAGATACTAGAAGTGTACCCCATGGCTAAGGGCAACATAGCCATGGTCATCAGCGGGGCGCACGCGGGAGAGATCTCGGTCATCGAGGAGTACGAGGTCAGCAGGACCCCTTCCTCCAACATCGTCCGCTTCAGGGACGGAAAATCCACCGTCAAGGACAACGTGTTCGTGGTAGGCACGAGCGCGCCCGTCATCGAGCTGCCGGAGGCGAGTGTGATATGAGCGAGGCTATGAGGCAGCTCAGGATAGAGAAGGTGGTCGTTAACATAGGAGTCGGAGAGGCTGGAGAGCGCCTGGTCAAAGCCCAGAAGGTTCTGGAGATGCTTACCGGGCAGACCCCATTGGTCACCGTCTCCAAGACCACCAACCGAGATCTCGGGATCCGTGAGGGGATGCCTATTGGGTGCAAGGTCACTCTGAGGCACGACATCGCGGATAACTTCCTCAAGCGCGCCCTGTGGATCAGGGAGAACCGCATAGCGGAGTACTCATTCGATCCCGAAGGGAACCTGTCCTTTGGTATATCGGACTACACGGACTTCGAGGGTATGAGGTATGATCCCGAGATCGGCATATTTGGAATGGATGTGAACGTGGTAATCCAACGCCCTGGTTACAGGGTGACGAAGCGAAGGATAATGACGCGCAGGCTGCCCCACAGGCACCGAGTCACCCGACAGGAGGCGATGGATTTCATGAAGGAGCAATTCGCAGTTGAGGTGGTGGAATGAAACCCAAGAAGGAATTCGGCAGGAAGAAGGGCTGCCAGCGCTGCGGAAGGAAGGCGGGCATCGTACGCCGTTACGGCATTCATCTATGCCGTCAGTGCTTTCGCGAGATCGCTCCCGAGATAGGTTTCAAGAAGTACTCGTGAGGTGAGAGAATGCAGAGCGATCCATTGAACGACGCTATGTCGATAATAAAAAACGCCGCGTTGGTCGGTAAGAGCAACTGCCTGATCACTCCATCCTCCAAGCTCATTGGAAGGGTGCTCAAGGTGATGCAGGAGAGCGGCTACATCAATGCCTTTGAGTTCATCGAGGACGGCCGAGCTGGTGTGTTCAAGGTTGACATGAAAGGCACCATTAACAACTGCGGCGTGATCAAGCCCCGATACTCGATCAAGCGTACCGAGCTGGACAAATGGGAGTCAAGGTATCTTCCCGCCCAGGACTTCGGGGTGCTCATACTCACCACCACCGAGGGCGTGGTCAGCCATATGAAAGCAAAAGAACTGGGAGTCGGAGGCAAGCTCCTGGCATTCGTATATTGAGGGATCAAGATGACAATTACCGGGATGCTGGAGCAGGAGATAGAGATTCCAAAGGGAGTCTCGGTTCAGATCAACGGCCCCCAAGTCATAGTGAAGGGTCCCAACGGACAGCTGTCGAGAAGGCTATCCCATCCCAGGGTGAAGATCAGGAAGACCGACAGCAAGGTGCTGGTTTACTGCGAGTTCCCCCGGGTCAAGGAAAAGGCTCTGGTGGGGACCTTCGCTGCCCACGTTCGTAACATGGTCTACGGGGCTGAAAGTGATTTCGAGTACCACATGAAGATCGTTTATTCCCACTTTCCCATGAAGGTCAATGTTCGCGGCAACAGGTTTGTCATAGAGAACTTCATGGGAGAACGTTCTCCAAGGGGTGCAGACATACTAGAAGGCGTGAAGGTCGCCGTGAAGGGTAGCGATGTTACCTTAACTGGGGCTGACATCGAGGCTGTGGGACAAACAGCAGCCAACATCGAGAAGGCAACCCGCATAAGGGGATACGACCCCAGGGTGTTCCAGGATGGTATATACATCGTCGTGAAAGGAAGGAGGGCTGCGGCATGAAGAAGCAGCAAGAGATACGCAAGATCTCAGACCTCCCTTACTACAAGGAGGAACATGCCCAGGTCCTCGAGGACAAGGGCATCAAGAACCTTGATGATTTGCTGGACACCCTCTACGACGAGGAGAGGTCCAAAGAACTCATCGACGGCCTTAAGGGAGTCGGTCCGAAGATAGCGGACCAGTGGGTCGAGCTCATCGAGGACCTCGGCGTCTTCGAGCATGAAGAGGAGGCCGAGGAAGAGGTTGAAACCGTCGATCAAGAGGTCGAGGAGGAAACAATCATCGAAGAGCCCGAGGCCCTCATCGAAGAGGGAGGACCTGAAGTGGTCGAGGCGGGCGGATACTTTGCCGCCCCCAAACCCGTAATGGACGACGAGACCCGCAGGCTGTTCGAGCAGAGGAAGACCTACAAGATGCCCAAGTTCAAGAGGCAGGAATGGTTCCGATACAAGAAACTGGGCGAGAAGTGGAGGAGGCCCAAGGGCATCCACAGCAAGCTGAGGCGAAATTACAAGTACCGCCCTCCCATGGCTTCCATCGGATACGGGACGCCAAAGAAAGTGAGAGGACTCCACTCCTCTGGCTTTGAGGAAGTGCTTATACATAACCCCACACAGCTTGAGGGTTTGAACCCCAAGACCCAGGCTGCCAGAGTCGGTGCTACCGTGGGTTACAGGAAGCGCCTTGATATCGAGAAGAAAGCCTCAGAGCTTGGGATTCACATACTCAACAGGACGGGATGATCATGGATCTCAAGAATCAGAAGCGAATGGCGGCTGAACTCCTCGGATGCGGCTTGGGGCGTGTGTGGATAGATCCCAACAGGATCGAGGATGTCGCCGACGCAATCACCAGGGCGGACATTAGAACCGCTATCGACTCGGGCACTATCAAGGCCCTCCCCAAGAAGGGCATTTCCAAGGCGAGGACCAGGTACGCCCATGATCAAAGGAGCAAGGGAAGGAGGCGCGGTCCCGGCAGCCGTAAGGGCGCAGCTGGGGCAAGGCAGCCACGCAAGAGGAGATGGATCCAGACAATCCGGCCCATCAGGGAAGAGTTGAGAAATCTCCGCGACGAGGAGAAGATCACCCGATCAGTTTACAGGGAGTTCTATCTCAAGGCGAAGGGCGGGATGTTCAAGAGCAGGAACCATCTGATCAGCCACCTCAGGTCAGAGGGGCATCTCAAGGAGGATAACTGATGGCTCAGGGTCCAAGATATAAGGTACCATTCCGTCGACGCCGCGAGGGTCGCACGGATTATCGATACAGGGCAAGGCTCCTCAGGGCAAGGGTGCCCAGGGCCGTGGTTAGGCTGTCCAACAAACATGCCTCGATCCAATTCATCGAATACAACGCAGAAGGCGACAGAGTAATAATCTCAGCCCACTCCAAGGACCTCAAGGACTATGGATGGGAGACGGTGACCAACAACATACCTTCGGCATACCTGACAGGCTACCTGGCCGGCAAACGTGCTCTCCAGAAGGGCATCGAGGAGGCTGTCCTGGACATCGGTCTCAAGGTTCCAGCGAAAGGTGCGACATGCTTCGCCGCCCTTAGGGGAATGGTGGACGCCGGCATGTACATCCCTCATGGAGAAGAGATCATCCCAGATGAGGATAGACTCAAAGGGGGTCACATCAGTGAGGAGCTGAAGAACCAGGTAGATAAGATCAAAGAAGAGATGGAGGGTGAGTGAAATGGAATGGAACCCTAAAACCAGGCTGGGGAAGAAAGTGCTCGACGGTGAGGTAACCACTATGAGCGATGTCCTGGCCACCAAGCTCCCCCTAAGGGAGCCCGAGATAGTGGACATCCTGCTGCCCGAGATGGCCGATGAGGTCATAGATCTCAACATGGTACAGAGGATGACCGACTCCGGTAGGAGGGTGAAGTTCGGGGTCACCTGCGCCGTGGGCAACGGTGATGGTTTCGTCGGCATCGGGCGCGCCAAAGGGAAGGAGGTCGGGCCCTCCATCAGGAAGGGTATCGACAACGCTAAGCTGAACATCATAGAGATCAAGAGGGGCTGTGGCTCATGGGAATGCGGGTGTGGAACCCCACACACCCTGCCTTTCGAGGTCAGGGGAAAGGCCGGTTCCGTGGAGGTCATTCTAAGACCAGCACCCCGGGGTATCGGGCTCGCGGTAGGCGACGTTTCCAAGAGCATTCTTACCCTGGCCGGTATCAAGGATGCATGGGGATTCGCAAAGGGCCACACCAAGACCACTGTGAACTACGCTCTGGCCACATTCGATGCCCTCATCAAGACATCAGAGATCAGGGTCAGCGATGCCCAAGCGAAGCGCCTCAGAATAATCAGCGGTCCGACCATGGTCCACATAGCGGAGCAGCAGTTCACCGAAGAGGCGGCCGATGATGCCGCTGCAAAGGAAGAGTGAGGGAAATGGCGTACGCAGTCATTAGAATTCGCGGCACGGTCAATGTGAACCGCAAGATCGAGGATACCATGAATATGCTCAACCTTACTCGGGTGAACCACTGCGTCATCTTGCCGGAAAACAACATAATGAAGGGCATGCTTGACAAGGCCAAGGATTACATCACCTGGGGAGAGGTCAGCGAGCAGAACCTCGCCCGCCTAATTAAGTTCAAAGGTAGGCTGATGGGCGACAAGCCCATCGATGACAACTACATCATAGAGAACTCGGAGTTCACTTCGATAATGTCCCTTTCAAAGGGCATTTCGAACAATGAGTTCAGTTACAAGGACCTTAAGAACGTGAAGCCCGTTTTCAGGCTCAGTCCTCCCCGGAAGGGGTACGAAGGAATCAAACGCTCCTTCCGTAACGGTGGAGCGCTGGGATACCGCGGGGAGGACATCAACGACCTCTTGGAGAGGATGTTGTAGGAGGGACCACAGATGCCAAGTAGAACAAAGAAGCTCAGAGGTAGTCGCACCCACGGCCGCGGTAAGAAGGCCGGTAGAGGAGCCGGTAAAAGAGGCGGTCGCGGTAACGCTGGATTGTGGAAACACAAAAAAATGAGCATTTATAAATACAACCCTGAGCATTTCGGCAGACGAGGTTTCAAGCGGCCCCAGAAGGTCGTTTCCGCCAAGATAACAATGAATGTGGGGTATCTCGAGGAGAACCTCGAGTCCCTGAAGAGGGATGGGTTTGCGACCGAGAAGAGTGGCATGACGACAATTGACCTTACCAAAATGGGCGTCGATAAGCTCCTCGGATTCGGCAGAGTGGGAACACCGCTGCAAATCGTTGTCCCTGAGACCTCCGAGCGCGCGAGGAACAAGGTAGAGGAAGCGGGCGGAACGATCATGGAGCCACAGTGACTACTCTGTGATTCCCATGGCTACCGAGGAAAAAAGTCTGCTTTACAGGTTGAAACCCATTACTGACAGGTTACCCGCCGTCAGCAGGCCTGAGGGCCACGTGCACTTCAGGTCCAAGATGATGTGGGTAGTCCTGATCCTCGTTTTCTATTTCGTCATGACGAATGTCTTCCTATACGGTCTGGATCAGCAACAGACCGTTGACCTCTTTGCCCAGTACCGAGCCATACTGGCAGGGGCGCAGGGGTCCTTGATGCACCTGGGCATAGGCCCGATCGTCACCGCATCGATTATCATGCAGCTCTTCGTCGGAGCGAAGATCATCAAGCTCGATCTGAACGATGACGATGACAAGGCGGTGTATCAGAGCAGCCAGAAATTCCTAGTGATCGTGATGATCGTCGTGGAGGCAGCTCCCCAGGTGTTCGGTTACCTGGTGCCATCCGAGGCTTTCATTGGAAATCTGGATGGAGTATTCGGAGCTACGGGAATATTAAACGGCCTAAATATGGCCAGATTGATAATCGTACTTCAACTATTCATAGGATCATACTTAGTCTTCTTGATGGATGAGGTTGTATCCAAATGGGGTATAGGTAGCGGTATATCGCTGTTCATCGCGGCCGGTGTAGCGCAAGCGATATTCACTGGAACTCTTAACTGGCAGGCGGTCGATGGTACCCTCCCGATCAGTCTGGACAACCCACCTTCGGGAACGCTCCCAAAGACCGTCTTCATCATGCAGAACATGTCCGCATCGGAGATGGCCAGCGGGGGCTATGAGCAAATATTGCTTTCGAATCCAAATCCAATGATAGCTCTAGTGGGAACTATAGCAATATTCTTGTTCGTCGCCTATGCTGAAAGTTCCCGTATAGAACTTCCATTGGCCCATGGTTCGGCAAGGGGCGCACGTGGAAGATACCCCATCAAGCTCATCTACGCGTCGAACATACCCGTCATCCTGATGGCCGCTCTGCTGGCTAACATCTCGATGATCACCCTGATCCTCTACAATAGCGGTGTACCCCTGATTGGTAACAACCCCCTATTGGGTTATTATCCGCCGGGTACCAGCCAAGCGGCTGGAGGTTTAGCGTGGTATCTCAGCGCACCTATGGGTCTAGGCGAATGGTTGCTTCCCATGCTAGATCCAACGAGATATGGATATCTGGTCTACGACCATAGTCCATTGCAGACGGGAATTCGGGTGACAACTTACTTCACCATCATGGTACTCGGTTCGGTAATGTTCGCGAAATTCTGGATCAATACGACCAATATGGGACCAGACGCAGTCGCGAGACAGATCGAGAGCAGCGGTCTCCAGATACCTGGATTCAGAAGGGATCCGAGGGTATTGAGAAGGGTTCTCCAACGATACATACCAGTGGTAACTGTACTCAGCGGTGCGATAGTGGGAGCTCTGGCAGCAGGCGCAGACCTCATCGGAACTGTCGGAAATGCGTCCGGTACAGGTGTACTGCTAGCTGTAGGAATATTGATACAGTTCTACGAGGCTATGGGTAGGGAACAGATGATGGAAATGCACCCGGTCTTGAGGCAGTTCTTCGGAGGTGAGTAGCGATGCCTAGTGAATCCCAACAGGCGATGAGCTGGTCAAGGATGGCAACGATATTCGTTCTCATACTTGCAGTCTTTATCCTCTTCGACCAGAACCTGAGGAATGGATTAGGGCAATTGGTGGGTTACGGCCTAGAACCCCTAGTAGGATTCGGGGGCGCATATCCCGTCGTCACCCTTTTCCTGACTGGCATGATCATGACATCGATCACCATCATCGTCAGGCACTTCTTCACGGATTATGTGGACCAGATTAGGAGCCAGAAGATCGTATCAGCGTTCAACAAGGATCTTCGAGAGGCAAGGATGGAGAACAACACCTACAAGATCAAGAAGCTCACGGAGATGCAGCAGGACATCCTGCAGAAGTCGATGAAGGCATCTACTGCCCAGCTGAAACTCCTGCCCATCACCATGATTGTCATCATACCCATCTTCGCCTGGCTGGCGGTGTTCATGGGACAGGTCCCTAACACCATCATATCCGTTCCGTGGGCACTCAATGTCAATCTCATAGACACGATATTACTACCCATTTGGGTAATACTGTACTCGCTAATCAGCGTTCCTTTCGGCCAGATACTGATGCGTTCACTCCGCTTCTTCGAGTTCCGGAAGCGCCTCAGAGAGCTGGAAGCTGGTGAATAATGAGAATAACCATAAGCGGACCCCCGGGCTCCGGTAAGACCACGGTGTGCCGACGACTCTCGGAAATGCTTTCCATAGAGTGCGTAATATCCGGAGAGGTATTCAGGCAGATGGCGAAGAACCACGACCTGAGCTTGGCGGAGTTCGGTGAGCTAGCGAAGAACGACCCCTCCTACGATCGAATGCTCGACGATAGAATGCTGGAGATCGCCAGGAAGAATGATACAATAATTCTTGAGGGACGCCTGACCGCTTACATGCTGACACGGAACGGGCTTGAGGCCTTCAAGATTTACCTCGATGCCGACATACAGGAGAGGGCCAGCAGGATATCGAAAAGGGAGGAAATTCCCATGAAAATCGCCCTTGAGCGCATAAAGGAGCGTGAAAGGTGCGAGGCTGCCAGATACTTGGAGTACTACGGCATAGATATCTCTGACCAATCGGTCTACGACCTGGTTTTGGATACAACCAACATCCCGGCGGAGAAGGTCGCGGACCTCATCCTGGACAAGGTGACCCCATGACCAAGATGCTGGTACGTGAAAAAACACCTATGTCCTTCAAGTGGGGGAAGGAACCCTCCAAGAGGAGTCTGGAAGAACTCCTCCAAGCCTCGGTCATCAATCTTGACAAACCTCAGGGACCAACCTCTCATCAGGTATCCGCCTGGGTAAGGGATATCTTCGACATCAGCAAGGTAGGCCACGGCGGCACGCTTGACCCCAAGGTGAGCGGGGTCCTGCCCATTGCCCTAGGGAAGGCGACCCGCGCCATGGACCTTGTTCTGCAATCCGATAAGGAGTACGTGTGCGTGATGCGCCTCCACCGTGACGCGGATGAGGAGAAGGTTCGATCGGTGATAGACACCTTCGTCGGGGAGATCTACCAAATGCCCCCTGTCAGGGCAGCTGTGAAACGCCAGCTGAGGACCCGGAGGGTGCACTTCATTGACGTCCTCGAGATCGAAGGCAGGGATGTCCTTTTCCGGGTAGGGACTGATGCGGGAACCTACATCCGCACCCTGTGTGTAGACATTGGGGAGGCTCTTGGCATAGGGGCACACATGGAGGACCTCCGTAGAGCGCGATCAGGTTCCATGATCGAGGACCACTCCGTGACACTTCAGGACATCAAGGACGCTCATGTCTTCTGGAAGGAGGATGGTGATGAGCGCCCTCTGAGGGGAATGCTCATGCCATGGGAGGTCCTTCTGGAGCCCATTCCCAAGATCACGCTGAAAGGTACTGCCGTCGACGCCATATGTCACGGCGCGGACCTCGCCGCGGTGGGAGTCCAAGAGGTCGAATCCACCGTGGAGAAGAAGCAGCTGGTCGCCCTTCTAACGGACAAGGGGGAGGGTGTTGCTTTGGCTATAGCCGAGATGACTGCTCAACAGATGGTTGATGCCGAAGAGGGGCTGGCCGCTCGAACCAACCGAGTGTTCATGGATCCGGGCACATACCCAAAGATGTGGTGATTAGAATTCTAGTAGGGACCGCTGGTCCTTTGCCAGGGGATAGGAATCGATACTCAGCCTGGTTTGGATTTGAGATGCAAGATCTCTCTCGAAGCCATGATGAGTATACACCACGGAAGGCTCGCATTTTTCAGTGAACCACAGAAGGTCGTTGAAATCGGCATGGTCTGAAAGTATGAATGCCTCGTCCACGCCCATCCTTTGCCTGAACGAGGAATCAACGGCCCACCCCGAAATCGAGATGGTGAGCATACCCTTCTTGCGCAGGTTCTCGATGAAGCTCGCCCTTCTTACCCCCGTGGGGCATATCATTAGGAACGGCTCCTCCATTCTTCTAAGATCAAATGGCCGATAGGAGAACTCCACTCCGACATCCTCTATCAGCTGGGTCATGAGCAGTGAGGATCCGTAGAGATAGGGATCCATATCCTTGAACAGCATGAGCATCTCCTGGGACTTGCCCAGGGGATATGCAAGAACCGCAACTGACCTTCCTGAGGCGAGCTTGTCCTCGACCCAGTCCAATATGGTCCGCTCCATCTCCTCCCTTGGGGGAAAGATGTAGCGCGGCAGCCCAAAGGTGGATTCCAGGATCAGGATATCGGTCTTGACGGGCTTCGCCCCCATCAATCCCAGACGATCCCTGGAACACATATCTCCGGTGTAAAGGACCCTCTGTTCGCCCTCGAACAGGAACATGTTCGACCCGAGTATATGACCGGAGTCCAGTACCTTGACCTGGGGATGTTCCTTGATCTTCAGTTTCCGCTTGAGCCGGTCCTGAGCACATCTTTGGGTAATGGGAGAGCATATCACTTCATCACCCAGCATCTTACTGGGCAGGTGATCGAAGTGAGCGTGGGATATGCAGTAGATCCCGCTGTGACCTATGTCGACGGGGTCGAAGTAGCATTTCACCTCTCCTAGGAGTTCAACGCCGTTCCCAAGTCGAACATTCGGACCCTCCACCATGCGCACCCCATATTGCCCCATGGCTATATTTGACTTGACCCGAACTCGGTTGATTTGCCCGCCCATTCAATGGAAATGGAATCGAGGGATCCAGGCTTGCTGGTTCGAGCGGGATGGCACCCATCCTGACACTTTCGGGCATCTCTCACGCTCATTCTTTTTAGAATAGCTTGAGGTAGTGAAGTTCAGAGGAAGATGAGATGTTCACCGTCCACGAGAACCTGTCATCACTGGGTACAGTCGAGGGCGAGATGTACCTTCCCCCCGAGCGCAGGGTGCGGACATCACTGCCCGCGATCGACTCCTTCTTTCCTGGGTTCAGATCATCCCAGATCGCCCTGATAGACAGCTCGGACAAGTTCCTCTTTGATCTCACCCACCTCCTCTGCGTAAACGCCATCAGTGACCTGGGGGAGGAGGTAGTGTGGGTGGACGGGGGAAACTCCATCAATCCCTACGAAATCGCCTCCCTTTGCAGGAGATTCCGCCTGGACATGAGAGAGACCCTGGACAGCGTCAACATCGCCCGGGCATTCACCGCTTACCAGATGACCTCTCTCATCGTGGACAAGCTGGAGAGAGAGGTGGAGCGCACGAGAAGCGGCACGGTGATCGTCTCCTGCTTCACCGACCTGTTCCACGACAAGGACATGTGGTGGTCGGAATCGTTCCAGCTCATCAAACGCTGCCTCTCATCCCTGAGGGAGATGACCGAAAGACATTCGTTGGTGACCATAGTGACCAACTACGGCCTCACTAAGATCGGTCACAAGCGGAGCCTTAGCACCTTGATGGAGGAGAGCGCCGACTCCATACTGCGCATCGAGAATAGAAAAAGGGTGCTGGAGCTGTCCCTGGTGAAGGAGGGGAGGATAATGCTCTACCACCCCGTGCCCTACTATCAGACCACGCTTGACGAGTTCCTGAGGTGATGTAATGGGCAGGACAGTTCCCACCTATCGCAGGACGCTAGAATCCATAATTCGAGAGTGGGGAGATTTTCGAAGAGCCTTGGACCGTGAGGACAGAGAAGCCTTCGATAAGGTAATGGCGAGGGCTAGAAAGCACTCGTCCGCTTCCTCCTACGCCGCGCTCTGCGATCCCCTGGAGGCGGTGCTGTTGTCCATCCTTCTGGAGCAGGAGAAGGAGATCGAGTCCCTGAGGAAGGGGAACGAATGAGAGGCTGGATCCTAGATTGCCACCCGGACTACGGGCTCAACTCCATGGTGATGTGGGTCAGGACCGCCGAGAGAGCGGAGCGCCTGGTCCATGATTATCGACCTGATATCTACGTCTGGGCACCAGCGGTGGAGATGCAATCCCTGCCCAGGAGGCTGGAGATGATCGACTTCCCGGACACCTCGATCGAGAGGAAGCGATTGTGGCTGGGCGAGCGCGAGAGGGAGGCGTTGAGGGTGGGAATCCCCCGATACTCGGACATCCAGAACCTGGCGCGGACGATCGACAGCTGGGGCCATCATGACCGCTACCGTCTGTTCAACGTGGACCTCCGCCTGGAGCAGCGCTTCCTCCTGGAGAGGGGACTGTTCCCCCTGGCCCTCACCGACATGAACAACTTGCGGGCACTTGACTCCCCGTGGAGACATGACTACCCCCTCCCACAGTTCAGGGAGGCCATTCTAGACATCGCGGTCAGGGCGGAGAACGGCATCCCCACCTTCGACGATCGGCTGAAGAAGGTGACCGTAAACGACATTGAGCTGGACGGTCCCGAGGACCACATCCTCGAGGAACTCAACCGGGTGATAGCGGAGCTGGATCCCGACATCGTGTACACCGGACGAGGAGATGATTTCTACATGCACTACCTCGCCCGGAGGGCGGAGGAACACGGAATGGTAATGGAGCTGGGAAGGGGAGAAGGCGCCCGGATGTCAAAGGGAAAGAGCTACTTCACCTACGGTCGCATACTTTACAAACCACCCGCTTACAAATTACGGGGCCGAATCCACATAGACCGGGAGCAATCCTTCATGTACGTGGAGGCCGGCGGGATGTACGGCCTCATCGACCTCTCGAGGATGTCGCTCATCCCGGTGCAGGACCTCTCCCGCCTGTCACCGGGGAGCGCCATAAGCGCCATGCAGGTGAACGAGGCCCTGCGCACGGGCCACCTCATTCTGTGGAAGAAGAACATTCCCGAGGAGTTCAAGACCGCCAGGGAGCTGCTGATCTGCGACCGTGGGGGTTTCATCCACAACCCGGTGGTGGGCATTCACGACTCCGTCACCGAGTTGGACTTCTGCTCTCTGTACCCCAACATCATGGTGAGGTACAACATCTCCCCCGAGACCCTGATGTGCGACTGCTGCCCCCGATCATCCATCAGGGTGCCCGAGATCGGGTACCACTTCTGCGAGCGGGAGAGGGGCCTGATACCTCGGGTGATCGAACCCGTGATAAGAAGAAGGATGGCTTGCAAACGCCTCGCCAGGGAGGCCCCAAGACACAACGACATCTACGCCCAGAGGGCCAAGGTGCTCAAGTGGATCCTGGTCACCTGCTTCGGCTACACCGGGTACCGCAACGCCCGCTTCGGACGCATCGAGTGCCACGAGTCGATCACCGCCTACGGAAGGGAGATCCTATTGCGGAGTTCGGAGATCGCCGAGCGCAGGGGATTCAGGGTGCTCCACGGTATAGTGGACTCGCTGTGGCTCTCTGGCGATGGGGACTGCGAATCGTTCTGCGAGGAGATCGACAGGGAGTTCGATATACCCCTGGAGGTGGAAGGCCACTACAGTTGGATCGTGTTTCTCCCCTGCGTCACCACTGACATCGGTGCGCTCAACCGATACTACGGGCTCTTCGACGACGGAGAGCTGAAGACCCGAGGGATAGCGGTCAGGAAGAGGGACACGCCCCCGTTGATAAAGGATGTGCAGCACGAAATGCTCCACGAGCTTTCGAAGGCCTCCTGCTCCAGTGAGTTCCAAGACCGGATAGCCGGGGTGCTGGACCTCTTGTGTATCCACGCAGGAAAGCTTCTCGACGGCTCAGTACCGCTGGAGAAGCTCATCCTCACCAAGAGGGTGTCCAGACGGCTCGAGGACTACCGCCAGTTCAATGACTCTGTTGCGGCGCTCATGCAGCTGCGGGAGAGGGGGTTCGAGGTGCCGCCGGGCAAGGTGGTGCGGTTCATCGTTTGCGATTCCTCCACCAAGGACTTCAGGAGACGGGTCAAGGTTGACCACTTCATTCGCGGGGACGAGGAGTACGATGCTTGGAGCTACATGAATCTGGTAGTGAGGGCCACCGCCGAGCTGATATCCCCCTTCGGATGGGACTTCGACTCCCTTCGGGACCTGATCGATCCCGATCAAGAGACTAACCCAGGAAGAACAGCATTACCGGGATGAGCAGACATCCTGTGAGATGGACCCGTCCCACTCCCACCCTGGGAGGGATCAGCCCAAGAAGCGTTGCCACTCCGAGTAGTAATAGGCCTTGGGGCCCGTTGAATATGAGGACGAGAACGAGAACCAGGATAATGATCAGTTTCCCCACCTTTCCCATGTCGTGTCTTGAGATCGCTCTGGCGAAAATACCGCCCATCTTCAGCGTGAGAAGATATCCCACTCCTGCGGACATGAGAACGGAAAGCAGCAGTAGACCAAACTGGGCGGAAGGAACCTGTGCTAGAAGGTCGAGATCCTCTCCGAGCAGGTCTGCGACCGCGAGCATGGCGCCGGTCCTTCCCCTTCCCGTTACCGACAGGGCGATTAGGCTGAAGACAGTGGCGGATGAGCCTACGGCCGAAACTGTGGTGATGAAGTTCGGCGCAGATTCTTCGATTACCGTTCTACGGGAAATGAAGGAAGCCATTACCGCCCCCGATGTGGAGGTTATTCCTGGGAACCAACCAACCATGCTCCCGGCAAGCACCCCCTTTATCGAGGGTTTGATACGTGATACTTGTTCCAGAGATTCTGTTTGCTCAGGAATGGAGGGGTTGTCCAAAGAAAGTAAGAGAGTGGGCAATCCGAAAAGGCCGGTGAGTAGAGGGAAGAGCGGGCTTTGCTCCATTCCGATCATTTCTCCCAGGGGAAGATTTGCGTTCAGCACTATGAAACCGAGAAGGCCCGATGAGAGGGAGAGCGCGACAGCCCAGGACATTGCCCTCCAGCCGCCTCGCCTTTCCGAGATGATAAGGAAGGTCACAACCCCTAGGAGAATCAGGGGAATCCATGGAGCCAACACATCATAAATTTCGAAAGGAGGGCCCATGACTAGCTGCGATGGCGTGGCAATGAGCACCGCCAATAATGCTCCTACAAGGCTTCCTTTGGCCGAGCAGAGCACAGCTTCTAGACCTTTTCCGGACATAAGCATCCTGTGCCCCGGCAGAACAGATAGCGCCTGTGAGGAATCAGGCGCTCCCAGGAAGATGGATGGAATGAAATCCAGGAAGGAGTGGACCACAGCCGCAGAGACTATGATGGAAGAGATTATCAGAGGCATGACGCCCGGTCCCATACCGGATGATGAGAGCACTCCTACCATGAGATCCTCAAGCCAGGGTTCCATGGCCAAGAGAACAAGTGCCAGTGTGTTCACGTGGATTCCAGGAATCAAACCGCTGACAGATCCAAGTATGGAGCCCAGTAGCGTGGAGTACACGATCATCAGCAGGAGAGGAATATCCACCCAGTTTCCAATCGTTGCGAAGCGTTCTAAATGAGGGTTACAGTCACTTTGCATCGCACCTCGGAAAAGTAGTTAAATATAGAGTTACTAGCCGGAAATCATGACCGGGGTCATCTCTGCCAGGGGACTCACAAAAAGATACAATTCGTTCACTGCAGTGGATGATATATCCTTCGATATCGAGGAGGGGATATGCTTCGGCTTCCTGGGACCCAATGGGGCGGGTAAGACCACGGCCATGAAGATGATCCACTGTGTCTCACCCGTCACCAAGGGGAAGCTGAATGTCCTGGGAATGGATGTCAACTCTCGCCCGAGGGAGATCAAGGCCTTGATAGGAGTGGCATCGCAGGAGGATAACCTTGATCCGGACTTC
Organism: Methanomassiliicoccales archaeon; assembly: GCA_013415695.1. NCBI lineage: Archaea > Methanobacteriati > Thermoplasmatota > Thermoplasmata > Methanomassiliicoccales > Methanomassiliicoccales archaeon. The sequence goes on from JAAEEP010000006.1 coordinate 87,315, forward strand.
ACCGTCTTCCAGAACCTTATCGTCTACGCCAGGTACTACGACATCGAGAAGGAATTGGCCAAGAAGAGGGCGGAGGAGCAGCTGGAGTTCATGCAGCTGGAGGAGAAGAAGGACGTCAAGATTACTCAACTCTCAGGCGGGATGAAGAGAAGGCTCATTATCGCCAGGGCGTTGATGAACGACCCCCATATCATCATTCTGGACGAGCCCACTACCGGTCTGGACCCTCAGGCCCGTCACTTGATTTGGGAGAAAGTGAGGGAGCTCAAGAAACAGGGCGTGACCGTCCTACTGACCACCCACTACATGGACGAGGCGGAGCAGCTCTGTGACCGCCTGGTAATCATGGAGAGGGGAAAGATCCTGGTGGAGGACAAGCCAAGGAACCTCATAGACAGCGTGGTCGGAACCGGGGTCATTGGGATCTTCCAACCCCTGGGTGAACTGGTGCAGTTCATTAAACAGAAAGGATTTGAATACGAGAGGACGGTGGACGCCCTATACATCTACACTGATGATGCAGAGGAGGTGGTGAACGACGTAGTCGATCGGTTCGATGTCAAAGACTACATTGTACGTAATGCGACGCTAGAGGATGTGTTCCTCAGGTTAACTGGTAGGGGTCTGAGGGAATGAGTCTGATTTCCAATATCAGCTGGAAGTCCCTCCATGTCTGGAGGAGAAACAGGGACGTGTTCTTCATCACTTGGAAGACGAACTTCATCCCGCCTTTCCTGGAGCCTATCCTCTATCTCACGGCAATGGGACTCGGATTTGGCGTACTCGTCGGACAGGTAGAATATCAGGGGAATTTCTACGACTACATCAAATTCCTAGCTCCTGGCCTAATTGCGATATCGATCATGTATTCCGCATTCTTCGAATGCACGTACGGCTCATTCGTCAGGATGCACTACCAGAAGACCTTCGATGCGATAATAGCTACTCCACTAAGCATTGAAGATGTCATAGTAGGCGAGATACTGTGGGGTGCGACCAAAGCCTTCCTCAACTCCACCATAGTGCTCGCTGTGGTTGTGGTGGCGGGACTGGCAGATTTCCCGGGATTTCTCTTAGTGCCAGTAATAGCATTCCTTGGCGGGCTGATGTTCGCCTCCATAGCCATGCTGTTCACGGCTCTGGTTCCGAACATCGATTCGTTCAATTACCCGTTCTTCCTGCTTATCACGCCCATGTTCCTGTTCAGCGGGACCTTCTTTCCACTGACCGTGCTACCGATTTGGGGGCAGAATCTAGCCCAGCTACTGCCCCTGACACACGTGACCACCATGATCCGGGACTTCTCGCTCGATACCTTCGGAGTGATTGATCTTGTCGGTCTATTGTACATAGCTGTGCTCACCGCGATAACCTTCCTGGCAGCGGTGATGATGATGAAGAGACGACTCATCAGCTGAGCACGATCACCTCACCATCACGGATCTCGATCTTCACCAAAGTCTTTATCCTGACGTTAAGTTCCTGTTCCAGGGCGGCCTTCTCATCGGTCTTCTCCACGACGATGATTATGTCCTCGATCCTGGCACCGATCCCTCTCAGAGCGGTGACCAGGGCTCTCATCGTGCCTCCGGTGCTGATCACGTCGTCAACAATCACAACCCTGTTCCCCCTGGAGATGCCGTTGATGTACAGGTCCAATTTTGAATAGCCCGTCACCTGCTTGACGCTGACCTCCCCCGGCAGCCCGTACCTCCTCTTCCGGATGATATTGTATGGGACGCCAGTCTTCAGGGATAGCGGTGCCATAAGTGGGATGGCCATGGCCTCTGCCCCGATGATCAGGTCGCATTCGAAATCGCAGACGGAGCAGATGTGATCGATCACCTCCTCAAGTAGGTCGGGCTCCATGAACGGGATCCCATCCGTCACTGGATGAATGAAGTAATCATATTCGCCAAAGCGAACCACGGGGGAGTCTTTCAGGCTCTCCCTCAGTTTTTCCAACATGAAACAGACGCTCTGAATGGAGAATAGATTTGCGAGGACTTCAAAATTGACATGTCAAACTTGAGGCGAGATGCGAGATCGTTGATTATCTTTTGATAAGAAACTTCTAGTCACATTGCGATATGGTATCGATGGAAGGTGGGGGGCCAGAAAATTCCATCATGAAATGTCCCAAATGCGGGAAGATGATGGATATTGGATACATCGAAACCGAGAGCCTCATAAGTGGTATCAAATGGAGAGATGATATCAGCAGCATATGGTCCATAGTGGGTGTAGGAGGGGAGGCCGTCTCAGGCATCTATCCACTTGGATTGATAAGAATGAGGGCATTGAGATGCAGAGATTGCCGTATAATCACCTTCATGTATTGAAATGATCTTGAACTGCCTCAGAGTCCAGATCAGGTATATCACCTGAAATATCGGGTGTGATGATATTCAAACTCTCAGTTTTGCTTCCCTCCCAAAGGTTCTAATACTAGTATCTGCTGACTGAGTTAACTAGATAGGATTTTTCACTGGTGTCCTAGCTCCTTCATCAGGTAGTCGGGTAATCTAGAAGAATTATCAGTATTTAGGTGAAAGTGAAGGAGGTGAAATAAGATGTCATACGACAGGGCACCCAGGGAGATGCACAAGGCCATCTGTGGGGACTGCAACCAAGAATGCGAAGTCCCATTTAAGCCGACAGAGGGCAGGCCAGTTTATTGCCGCGATTGCTACCAGAAGCACCGCCCGGCTCGAAGCAGCAGGTACTGAGTTATTCTCAGTTCCTAGTAATTTTTTCCTTTTCATAATTTTATTTTGTTCTTATTAATTGTGGATAAAGTCTCCAATGGCTATTAAATCATGATCAAGAAAGCCATGACTTAGGATTATCTCATAGAATTTCCAATAGAAGATTCAATATCGATTCGGTGCTTTCTCTCTTCAATATGAAATGTCATGATGGAGCCTCAATCACACTTGATCCACTTGGCCCCCTTCTTCTGGACCTTTTCCGAAGCCCTTAGTATTCTAAGGGTCCTGCGGATCATCTCCTCAGACACATCGATCTGGAACTGATCCTTGAACCCCTGTCTTATGCCAAGTACGGTCTTAGGTTCATAGAGAATCTTGGGTAATAGTGTTCTCAGATCCTCGTGGAAGTTCCAGGGGAATATGAACCATGTCCAATCATCCTCAGGAACCTCTACTTCGTAGTAATCGGGTTCGATCTGTGAGTGTGCGATGTGGAGCAAGGTCGCCGATCTGATCTCCGAGGGGTCGAGTTCTGCAATATGCTTTGCAGCAAGCGAAAGGCTCTCTCCGGTGTCCGTGATATCGTCCACGATGAGCACCTTCTCCCCGCTGATGTTTGTGTTCAGTTCTTGGGTAAGAAGAGCCTTACCATCGTTGTTCGCGGTTATCCCCCAGTGCTCGGTCTTGACCGCGTAGAGCTTCTTGACCTTCAGATGGTCACAGATCAATCTAGCAGGGATCCATCCACCACGGGTGAGACCAACGACTACCGTAGGGGTGTAACCATCATCCTCTATATCGTTGGCTACGGCCTCGGTCCATGATGCAATCTCGCCCCATGTCAGTATCCTGCACTTGAAGCCCTCTATCTCATCCATTGGAACAACCTCATCCCAAACACCGAAAATATGCCGGTATACTGGTTGAAAAGGAGCACCGAATAGGAAGGTCAAAAAGATTTCCATATAATGCTGGATGTTGGTAACTGATTTTGAATGGAGGAGGAATGATTATCCTGCGGTTTTCTCTTGACCAATGACCGGATCAACGAACTGCAAGTGTCTGCTGTCGAACAGCCCCTTGTCACTGATCTTGAGCTCTGGGAGCACCAGCAGACACTGGAATGAGAGCGTCATGAAAGGCGATGGGAGGCCGCAGCCCATGTCCCGCACCAGATCGAATACCGCTGCGTCCTGATCGACCACGTCCTGTGAATATGAAGTGCTCATGAGCCCTGCAACATCCAGCTCCAATGAGGCGTCCCTCATGCCATCTGTGGCCATGTAGCCGCCGATCTTGGAGACACCGTTCACGGCACGAGCGAGAGAAGTGGGATCGACACCTACTGCCACGATGTTGTGCGAATCGTGGGCAATTGTAGAGGCTATAGCCCCTCTTTTCAAACCGAATCCCTGAACGAAACCTAGGGCTAGCGGCGCATTGTGATATCTGTTCGCTACCGCGATTATCGCGATGTCCCTAACCGGATCTGGACGCAGTTGTCCATTGATCGTGAACAATTCCGCTTCTGATGCCAGGCTCTCGATCTGCCTCTCCAGGACCTTGATTACTCGCACCTTGACTCTATCTTTATTGAAAGGAATAAGGAAGTCCTGAGGAGATCTGTCCTGATGCAGTATTGCCGGATGAACCTCCTTGGGTTTGACCTCGAAGAGAGGCTGGCCGTCCTTGGCGACCAATCTGCCGTCGATGTAGACCTCCTTGACCTCGAATGATTCCAGATCCTTCACGATGACGAAGTCCAGAGGACGCCCTATTTCCACCGTGCCTATTGGGAGTTCATAGTGTTTCGCGGGCCAGAGAGTAACGGCGCGTATCGCGTGAATGGGATCCATGCCGTATTCCACAGCCATTTTCAAGCGCTTGTCCATGTATCCCCTGATCAGCTCGTCGGCCTCCATATCGTCCGTTACCAGGAAACACTCATGTTCACGAGCGAATGGCATGAGGTCCTTCATGTTCCTGGAGGCGCTCCCTTCCCTGACCATGATGGTCAATCCCTTCTCATGCTTCTCTATTGCCTCGTCCAGCTTCGTGGACTCATGATCGGTTGATATTCCTGCAAAAATGTACTTGTCAAGGGGGGCGCCCGTCAGCTCAGGGCAGTGACCGTCTATGGGTTTGGCCAGCTGCCTAGCCACCTCTATCTTTCCCATGACATCGAAGTCCTCATTGATCACCCCCGGATAGTTCATGACCTCACCCAGAGCCACGAACTGCGGGTCCTCCAGCATCTGCCGGATGTCTCTCCAGTCAATTACTGCACCGGAGGTCTCCCATGGTGTAGCGGGTACACAGGAGGGCGCGGTGAAGAAGAAGCGCATTGGTACGCTAGCACCGTCGGCTAGCATGTAGTTGATACCCTCCATACCCATGACGTTGGCTATCTCATGCGGATCCGCGATGACCGATGTCACCCCGTGGGGTACGGCCATTTCCGCGAACCGCGACGGGCAAAGCTTCGTTGATTCGATATGGATGTGAGCATCTATCATTCCAGGAATGATGTAATGATTCTTGGAAACGGGCCTCTGAGTGATCCGAACGAGGTGGTTCTCATAGAGATTCAATCTTGCAGGGACTATGTCCCCGCTCACCACGTCTACGAAATTTCCCTCAATCATCCCTATTCCCCATTTCATATTGTCCGTTATCCAAGAAAAATCTTTCATAACGAGCAACTATGTGTAATGTATGGTGTTCCCGAGAGAGGTGCTCAACGAGCTGAGGTGGCATCCTACGAGGTCACTCGACAAGGCTGAGATAACCTACGAGCACAGAGGTGCACCTGGTGATGTTCAGGTCATTTCAGGAAGCGAGATCGTGGAACTTGGGAGGTCGTTCTTCGGAACGGAGGAATCAAAGATACCCTACCACAGGATACGAAAGATAAGGCTCCTGGGTGAGAAGGGAGAAACGGACAAGATCTGGGAGTTCTCGCCCTGATGACAAGAACCTTTTTCTAAGTGCTCCAATGATGTTAGAATGGTGAGAGCGTGAGGAGTCTCTGGACCATCGGATTGTTGGTCGTTATCGCGATCATCATCGTCCCTGTTCAGGCCCAGGCTTTCGATTTCGACGAGACGATCATTATTGAAGAGGGCAACTATCATGCAAGATCATTCGAGGTCGAGGGGGCCACGCTTCTCCGCTTGAGGGTAATATCCGACACCGGACAGATGGTCGATCTGCTCTTCCTCACACCTGAGAACTTCGAGACATACCAAAGTGAACAACCCTTTGATTATGAGTCCGTATCAGAAATCGGTGCAGTCATAGTGGAGAAGGACTTCATGCTCTTTCCAGGAGACTACTATCTCGTCATAGACAACTCGGAAAGGGTCGGCACTACCCCGGAAGGTGATGTGCAGGTCTCATTTCAATTCGAGGATTACTTTCCCTTGGACGATCTCTTCGATATCATACTCCCAATAACGATCACGGCAATCCTGACCATTGTCATTATCATCATAGTCCTATTCGTCTTCCTGGGAAGGAACGACAAAGAGGAGAGAGATATGTTCCAGGATCGATCGGGTGATAACCGTCGCAAGAAGCAGTAAATAGAATTTGGAACAAGCGCCTTCATTCTCAATCAGATTGGAAGAAGAAAAAGAGGGTTTTCGGGAAGTTATACTCCCATCTGTCGAATCACCTTGGTTCTCCGCAGTTCGGACAGGTCCTCATGAAGGCCGGATACTGGACACCGCACTTCTTGCACTTGACCATCTCATGCTTGGGTTTCTGCGCTTGCTGGGTCTGCTGAGGTGTGGCTGGTTGAGGCTGTTGCGGCACCTGCGCCCTTGGCGGTTCCTGTTGGGGTCTTGCCGGCGCTGGTGGCTGCTGGTACTGCTGTGGCTGTGTTTGAGATGGCTGCTGGTACTGTGGAGGCTGTTGGTACTGACCGGGCTGCTGGGGCGGATAGGGTTGGTACTGAGGCTGAAAAACATCTTGTATCCTCAGAAAGGCGATGATCATGAATATTCCTGGAATAATGCCGAAGATGATACCCAGTATTCCCCATATCAGTAGCCTGTCACTCGCTTCGTTGAACCTCCCCTGGTCAATGGACTCGAAGACCGTTGTATTCAACAAGAAAACGATAATTATGTTGACAGCTGCCGAAGTCAGGAGATATGCACCAAAAGACCATGAACTAAAGAACAGCATGATGACTCCAAAGACCAACCATATGAAGAAGAATACTAAATAGATCAACTGGCCCCAAAAAGCGAACTTCCTTGCTTCAGCTACACTGGCTGGAAGCCATGGTGGTCCAGTGTTGTTTGCTAGGAATGGAAAATCTGCCATACTACTCACTTCACTCCAATCTTATTTGGATAAGCGTTAGAGCATCCCCATGGGAAAAAACCCTCCAAGGTATTTAATCATATCTCCGACTCTTTCAAAATCACTACTGGAAAGGATCTTGAAAGCGGTCTTAAGTGGAAAGATGAGACAGTTGCCGAGACTCTCGAGAGCCCAACCCCGAATACTGGAAAGCGCACAGGATTTTCTACGGCCAGATATTCTTGGAACATGGACGCTTTTCCATTAAATATATATAATCGTTAAGACTACAAACGGACTATCAGTGAGCAAAGAGTGAAAGGATGAAGTATAACGATTACAGAGCTATCTACGACAATTTGAGAAGGCCAAAGGATATTTATGATCTATCGGAGAAATTAGGTCTCGATGAGGAGTTGCTTGATGTTCTATATACCCAGCGCACGGTGAGGGAGACCACCAAGATTTTCTACAGGGTGAAGAACCAGGGACACCGACTCATCAAGGAATGGAAGGGTGGGCAGAGTTTGCTGAATATTGCCAAGAAGTGGCGTTTCTCGCCTATTCTGACCGGCCTCTTCATCTTTCAGGAGATGGGGCATTCTAAGAAAGAATTCTGGAAGTATGTAAGGGACCCCGAGAAAATTGACAACGTACGCCTGAGGAAGGAGATAATCCAGATCACCAATGCTGATTTCGTTTATTCTCCATGGGCTTCGGAGAAGCAGTATCAGAGGGGCGTTTGGGGGGAAGACCTTCTCCAAGAATGGCTGGATGAACAGGATATCAACTACCGAACTGAGAAGGATCTCAGGGGAGAGTTCCCCAAGACACCCGACTGCCTGTTTGACAAGCCCATGGAACTCAATGGCTGGGAGATCCACTGGATCGAGTCTAAAGCCACATTCGGGGACAATATCGAGATAAAAAAGAACATCAAGAGGCAGCTGGCACCATATGTCTCCCTTTTCGGAAGGGGATTGGTCGTCTACTGGTTCGGCTTCCTGGACGACTTTCAGGGTCCTGAGGACATCATCATCACTGATGATAGAATACTCAAATGGAAATTCTGTACAAAGTCATAAGTAGTGAGTATTCCACAATACCCACCGAATGGAGTACATCTCGGCCAGTGACCTTGAGCGATACGGCTATTGCCCCCTGAGCTGGTGGCTGAACAGGACCAGTGAAGTCACCTCTGAAGCTCTAAGAGAGGGAGAGCGCAAGCACGAGAAGATCTCGGAGGAGCTGACCGCAATCCGACAACAGGAACACGCGGCCAACCGGTGGGAACTGCTGGTCATCTCCTTCTCCGTCATCGCTACAGCACTGGCGGTCATAGGCCTCTCTCTCATGCCCATAGAGCAGGCCGCGAGCCTGAGCACTTTCCTAGGAATAGTCTCCATCGTGTGGATTGTAGCGGCCATATTCATGTTGGTCCGCGCTAACCGATTGGAAGAGTCAAGCGACGTCTCGTTCTACCGCAACATGATAGTGGTCTTCGCCATTATTGCCACCTTGGTTGCCATCAACTCCATCACTGTTCTGGGAGTTGATCCAGAAGCGGCCACCGCCTATGAGATAATCGCTCTTCTATGGCTGATAGCGGCCTGCGTAGCCCTTTATTTCCATATCCGAGCCTCCCGAAAGGCAAGAACCAGGAGGGATGAGATCAATGTCGAAGGGGAGATCCATTATGTGGGTGAGGACAACTCACGTCTTCTGAAATCAGAGAAGTACGGGCTATCGGGAAGGCCAGATTACATTCTGAAAATCGATGGCGAGGAGATCCCGGTGGAGGTCAAGACCGGACGAATACCTATGGGTCCGCTGTTCTCTCACATACTGCAGGTGGCAACCTACTGCCTACTCATGAGTGAGGAGAACGGTAAGAGGGTACCCTACGGGATACTCCGCTACGAACACATCGAACACGAGATCGATTACGGTGATGAGCTTGAGACTCTACTTCTCTCCAAACTGAGAGAGATGAGAAACCTCATGGAATCCGGTGAGGTGCACAGGAACCACAATCGAGAGGGCAAGTGCCAAAACTGCTCCCGTAGGTTCATCTGTCCGGAGAAGCTGGTTTGATTATTCTACGGTCACGCTCTTCGCGAGATTCCTGGGCTTGTCGATGGTGCAACCCTTCTTCCTTGCCGTATGATACGCTAGCAGTTGAAGCGCCACTGAGATTAGTATGGGTGTGAGATATGCGCTCACCTTAGGTATGCTGATCATCCTGTCTGCTATCGCTTCCAACTCATCATCGCCCTCAAATCCCACAGCGATCACTGGGCCATCCCTGGCGATGACCTCGGAGATGTTGTGCATCATCTTATCGTAGGTATGGTCCTTAACGCAGGCTGCGATGATGGGTGTACTAGAATCTATGAGAGCCAGAGGCCCATGCTTGAGCTCACCAGCGGCGTAGCCTTCGGCATGCAAGTAGGATATCTCCTTGAGCTTGAGAGCACCCTCCAGGACCGTTGGATAGTTTATGTGCCTACCAATGAAGAATACGTCCCTAGCACCGACCAACATGCTGGCTGCATCTTCGATATCATCCGCCTTATCCAGCATCGCGCGAATGTAGACCGGAAGTGACCTCACCTCACCCATTCTTGCCCGTAGGGTAGATGGGGTCAGGTTTCCCTTCTTTATTCCAATGCGCATCGCCAACAGCATCATGGCGACCACTTGGGTGGTGAATGTCTTTGTAGCCGCTACCCCTATTTCAGGTCCCGCTCTTGTGTAGAAGACCTCATCCGCCTCCCTGGTGATCGTGCTTCCAACTACATTGGTTATGGCGAGGGTTGGACAACCTCTCTGCTGGGCTTCCCGGAGGGCGGCAAGTGTATCGGCGGTCTCCCCGCTCTGGGAGATGACCACGGTCAACGGGTTCTGGCTCACACAACTCGAGTATCGATACTCGGAGGCCAGGTCCACTGTTACAGGCATCTTGGCCATCTCCTCTATGAGGTACTTACCGATCATACCGGCGTGATATGAGGTGCCGCATGCGATGATCTTGACGGTATCGAACTCAACGTCCCTCAGTATCGTGCCATTCTCAATGCTTTCGCTGGCACCAATCAGGGTATTGTGTACAGCAGTTGGCTGCTCGAAGATCTCCTTGAGCATGAAATGCTCGAAGCCTCCCTTCTGGGCGTCCTCTACTGTCCAATCGATACGGTGGACCTCCCTATCCACGGGGTTGTTATCGGAGTCGTATACCTTCACGCTCTCTGAAGTTACCTTGGCGGTGTCTCCGTCCAGAAGGTAGATGACCATAGAAGTGTAATCGAGTAGGGCTGTCACGTCGGAGGCGATGAAATTCTCACCGACCCCTAGACCAATGACCAGGGGATTCTCCTTTCTAGCCACGACAATCTCCTCAGAGCCTTCGACCATTGCCGCAATGGCATAGGTACCCATAACATCATCCATGGTCGATCTCAGAGCATCGTGGAGGTCTCCTTTGAAGTGCTTCTCAAGCAGATGTACGAGAACTTCAGTGTCGGTATCGGAGGTAAATAGATGACCCTCAGACTCCAGCTGCCTCCTCAGGTGGGAGCTGTTCTCGATGATGCCGTTGTGGACCAGAGCGATGCGGCCAGAACAATCAGCGAATGGATGGGCATTCCTCTGAGAAGGTCGGCCGCAGGTGGCCCACCTGGTGTGTCCGATGCCAACAGTTCCCTCCATGCGGGGGAGCGAGCTCTCAAGGTTACTGATCTCACCCTGGTCCTTGTGGATGAATATCGCATCGCCGTTGACCGCGACACCCGCAGAATCATAACCCCGGTACTCGAGGCGTTTGAGGCCGTCGATGATAACATCCGCCGCTCTACGTTGACCCGAGTATCCTATGATCCCACACATCAGTAAACGACACTCCTGTTCTCCAAATTGTCCCTGATCCGCGTTTGGGGGGATATCCGGCAGCCGGCTCCGATGATGCAGCCGGGATAGAGGACCGTTCCAGAGCCAACGGCGGTGTTCTCGCCTACCAGAGCCCCGATCTCATCCAACTTGAACATTTCGTTCTCAACCTTGGTGAACGCCTGGCCACTTGGGGCAGAGCATCCGGGCCCCAACCTTACGCCGTCGTCGATCACTGAGTGTGAAACGTGGACATGAGAGTTCAGAATTACATTGTCCATTATGACGCTCTGTGAAATGAAGGTGAAGGGCTCGATCTGAGATCCATCACCAATCCTTGTTGACGGGAATATGGTGACATTGGGGCCGATATCACATCCTTCACCTATGAACACCGGTCCCTGTATGTAAGTTCCAGAGCGCACCCTGGTCCCTTCGCCGATCTCCACGGCACCCTTGAGGGTTACCCCCGATTCGACGTTACCCGCAATTGATTGTCCTCCAGATCCGAGAGCAACGGCATTGAGACCGATCAGGTCCCACGGGTAGACGGCGTCGATCCACCGTCCAGTGCTTGAGATAGCCCTAAGCTGCAGCTTGGGGAGCATCCTCTGCAACACATTGGTGATTCCCAATCCACCGTCTGAGGCAAGGTTACCCATGTCATCCATCATGTCGGGATTGAAACGGTACATTCCGGTATTGATGACGTTCCCTATGTCCTCCTCCGGTTTCTCCACGATGGAGACCACATTCCCCTTAGTGACCTGGATGACCCCATACTTGGACGGAATATCGCTCTTGGTCACGAGCATCGCTGGTGCGCTGCCCAGGACGAGATCCCGGACGGTACGGCCATCGATGATGTTGTCTCCTGCAACGAGCAGGAATTCATCGTCTATGTAATCCGCTGCGGCCAGCAGCGCGTGGGCGGTTCCCAGCTGTCTTTCCTGAAAGGCATACTGTATCCGAGCCCCAAAACGATGTCCGTCCTCGAAGTGGGACATGATCCGCTCCTTCTTGTAGCCAACGACGATCACGATGTCTGTGATGTCATTCTCAACAAGTGCCCTCACTACATACTCAAGAATCGGCCTCTTTCCCACGGGTATCATGACCTTGGGGCGGGAGACCGTGAACGGACGAAGTCTTGTTCCCTCACCAGCTGCCAGCACAACTGCCTTCAAAGCCTCTCCTCCAGCGATTTCTATTCAAGCGGACGATATTAAATCTTTGCCTGCAAATCCACCCTGAACTTCCAGTTATTGGTTCTCTTCCTTAAAAGATGTCCTCAATGATATCAGTGCCGAGAATTACCCACAAAGCTTTATTGGACACCTTCAATATTTTTCGACTGGTCGTGATAGGCGACCATCTAATGGGGTGGTGGAATGGAACCCAGACCTTCGCTGAGAATCCCTCAGGAAATCTATAGCTTCTTCATGAACCCAGGGGGTCACTCTTTGATCCTTAGAGGCAACGCCGGTACGGGGAAGACCACCTTCGCTCTCCAGACCATGGAGGACCTATCGGATCTAGAGAGAAGCTACTATGTCTCCACCAGGGTGTCCGATGCCTCCCTCTTCACCCAGTTCCCCTGGTTGAAGAAAAGAATGAGCAAGGAAGGCATCGGTGCGGAAGACAATGATAAGGAGTGGCCAAACAGGTCGGGACTGAACGAACTTAAAGGCTACGGGGAGAACCCGGTGGGCATAACCACCGGAGAGATGTCCATCTCCATTGGCAGAGAGCTGAGGGACATTGAAGCGATCTATGAAGCAGTTGAGGTCAACCTTCCCAAGAGATCGCTGGTAGTCATCGACAGCATCGATGCTATGGCCGAGAAGTACGAAATGTCCTGCGCCAAGCTCATGAATACAATGCAGAAGGACATCGTAGAGAAAAACGGCGCTAACACACTCTTCGTTCTTGAGAACGCCGATTCCCAGCTTGACTATCTAGGAGATGGAGTCGTCAAACTGACAGTGAATGAATACCAGCGGAGGAGGATCAGGGAGATAGAAATCCTGAAATTGCGAGGATGCGAGATCTTCCAGCCGAAGTATCTCTATACACTGAAGGGTGGCAAGATCATGAGCTTTGGACAAAACGGCTCGAGCACGGCGATCACACCCAAGCGATGGTCACCCATTCAGGATTCTGATGGGAGGGTCTCAAGTGGCATCGTGGACCTCGATCGACTTTTTGAAGGAGGTCTTGAGAGGGGATCCATCATACTCATCGAGCTCGGCGAGGGAATATCCACATCCTTCACCAGGATCCTTGAAGCTTCCCTGGTATCCAACTTCGTATCGATGGGCAGGGGAGTTCTATGGGTGCCCATCCGGAAGGTCAGTGCGGATGCCGCTAAGGCCCAGATCGTGAAGGCAATAGACGAAGAGAACTTCGACCGCCTAGTACGCATTCCCGTCTCGGCCAATCAGTTTGGGATGTACGAGGCCAAACACATCATGGCTGTCGAAGGATCCGACGCGTCCGCCGATCTCAACTGGAAGACCATAGAGTACAGCCTTCAGGGAGCGGACATGCCTATCCTGTCCTTGATTGGCTTTGATACCATGGAGTCCATATACGGCAGCGGCTTGATGGACCAGATAATGGGACACCTGGCATCGATCAAGGCCAACCAGGGCATATTCGTGGGCATAACCTCACCGTCGGCCCGGTCGACAGAGAGGCTTGCCGACCTTGCCAACCTGCACATCAAGATCGACAGAATTGGTGGGACCATTCTCATCTATGGCGAGGAACCATTCACCGGGTGCAATGCAATCACTTACGATGATAGGGACAAGGGAGCCTGCGTTTCGCTGACGCAGATCGTCTGAGGGATTTCAAGTGATCAAGGCTAAATTCCCCGATTGGTGCTCGATCCTCATGCTGGGGAGCCCTGGTATTGGTTCGCTGGAATTCAATGTTAGCTTGGCAAAGAGTTACATCGAGGAGGGCCAGACCGTTGTTTTTGTCAGCGCCGATATGCATGCTGACAACCTGCTCTATCTCATGGAGAAGTTCGGGATGAACGTGAAAGAGAACCTCGGCAAGAAACTGTTCCTCATTGATTACCATACCTCCCTGCTAGGCACCTTCGAGAACGACGGCCATCACAATGATTCCGTGAGGTATGTTGTAGATCTTGAGGGGATCATGTTCAACATCGATTCCATTGCAAACCAGGTTGGTACCCCGATCAAGATCTTTCTCCAATCACTCTCGACGTTGTTCCTCTACAACCAATCAAACGTGGTGCTCAAGTTCTTCCAAATCTCTAGCTCGAAGATTAGGTCGGAGTTCGGTTCGGTCATTTTCACGCTTCACGACGGGGTGCACGATGGTGCCACCGTGAACCACCTAATGGCCATAGCCGATGGAGTGATTGAACTGAAGTTCGACGACGATCTCAAGAAGAGAATGAGGATAAGGAACATGAGAGGATTCGCGACATCCACCCAATGGATTCCCTATGAGATCAAGCAGGTCCAGCAAATGAACACAAAGCCCTTGCTCGAATGGATATAGATTCATTCATTCCAGAAGGGCTTCCAGGAATGTGACGAATTCTTTCACGCTGGAATTCCCGACCCTCTCAAGGTTGAGGACGCAGAAGGGACATGGAGCCAGGAGAAGGTCGGCTCCTGAATCCGAGAAACTAGACATCTTCTCTTTTGCCAGATCTAGGGCCACGTCTGGATAACCTGCAACGACTCCACCTCCACCTCCGCAGCACATATCGGCATTCTCGAGTTCTAAGACCTCCAGACCAGGAACCTCCTGAAGGAGGGCGAGGGCATAATCCATTGAATGACGCCCTATCGTACGGGAAAGGTGGCACGGCTGGTGAAACGCCACCTTGATATCACCTGCATGCCTGAAACTCAGTCTATTCAATCCAACTGATTCATAAAGGTACTCGATTGTGTGAAGTGGTTCAACACCATAATGGTTGAACAGTTGGGTTGTGCAACCGGGACAGGAAGTGATTATGGTCTCGAACCCATCGAATGTTCGCAGGTTATCCTCCACCAGAGAGTCCATTCTATCCCGGTCTCCCAACTTCTCCAGAGGGGCACCGCAGCAGACCCATCCTTTGGGCACACCGAAGTCCGCCCCAACCTTCTCCAGGGTACTCACAGTACCTCTGTATATGGAGGGGATCCTCTCCCTGCTTATGCAACCCGGGAAGTACATCACTTCCCCCTTTTCACCGGCAGGAGCGGGGGGAGCCTCTCCCTCGGGCTCGATGGACATTCGGAATCGGTCCACGTTCTCAACTATCCTTCGGTGTCCCGGTAGCATCTTCAAAGGATCGAACATCAACTTGCGGATCTCAAGTATTGCCTGAGGTAGGTCGATCCGGGAGGGGCAGACCTCCTCGCACTTCCAGCAGGTAGTGCATTTCATGATATGATCTCTTAAGTGGTCAATCTCCGCAGAGAACCTGGGACCGTCCACGGCCAAGGTTCGGGGACCCGAGAACGACTGGATCCCTTCGATGCAGACAACGGGGCAGGACTGCTCACATCCCCCACATTTTATGCACCGGTCAGTTGTCATCCCACAACCTCCATGATGGTCTGGGCAGCGAGCCATGAGGTGAGCATTGCCGCTCCCATTCCCCCTCCAGAGGGATAAGAGAATCCGGATATTATCGATCCAGCTGCGGCGGCATTTGCTATTATCTCACCAGAACATCTGGGGCGGAGCACGGAATCGACTTCGATACCAGCATTCGAAAGTCCAACTAGGTCCTCAGCGTGAAGCGTCCTGAGATCTTCCCCCATGAATGTGCAGGAAGCGCCCATTATGGGCTCGAGCACAGATTGACCCTTCAAGGTGAGACCTCCTCCCACCGAATCACCGGTGGCGAGTACTATGGAGGAAAGGTCTACCCTCACTTCCCGGGACCGGGAACCCAGGACAACTCCAGTGACCTCGCCATTGAAGATTTCCACATCGACCGCTCTCCAGCCGAGCAGCATGGTGCATCCCTTCGCCCTTGCCATGGATTCCATGGCTGACTGCAACCTTCTTCCCGGGATGGACAGGGGTGTGACCAGCTCGAAGACCTCCTTTCCAGAGCTTCTCTCTAGAAAGCTCATCCCCTCTTGGTAGCCCGAAAGATCGAACACTGGCGGGATACCCACGAGTTCACCCTCTATCTCGGATATGGCCTCTGCCAACTCATTCGTCAGATCGCTTCGCTTGGCCAACCTCGACACTTCACTTGCGGTGAGGTCAGTCCGTCCCTCAAGGGAAGAGGGTTTCGTCCAGAAGGGACGTATCTCCATGTCCAGCGTGGATTTGATCATCCTTGAGGCTAGATCTGAATCCGAATCGCGATGTCCCATTATGCCAAGTAACGAAGCTCCTTTCTCCAAGATGTGCTCCAATCTTCCTCTTAGGCTGTACATCTGAGGAATTGAGCATTGGTAAGGTGTTCCCAAGCTGGTGAGCATTCTCCGTATGGAAAGTGGGTTTCCCCTCATGGGCAATCCCTGCATCTCCAGGTCCGGTATGAGGAAAGAGTACAGGTCCTCCAGGACCATAATCACCTCATCACGATCATCGCCTGCAAGTGAATACGGGAACTGGGAGGAGAGAACATTGGGATCTATGAGATCGCCTTCGATCTTCTCCACCATGCTGATGCAACCGGTGGAAAGGGATGTCGACGTCTCTCCAGTTCCTACCACCGCTACCCTGATACCCCGGGATGCCAAGCGGGAGGCACAGAGCAATCCCGCAGCTCCATGGCCCACCACCAGACAGTCGAAGTCCATCGGAGGAGCGGGTCTAATGGCCCTCACCCCCTTTCCATTCCAATGACAATGATTTGAAGAGTTGAACCTTGAGAAGTTCTTGCCTCAACTGTGTGTCGAAAAGAACTGGTTGAATACCCTTCCACCTTTCTTCCAAGAAGTCCTGGACTAGAGGCAAAGGATCACCCCCCGATTCCTCCAGGACGGAAAGGGACCTGGTCACACACATGCCGGACTGGCAGTATCCCATGCCGGCCCTGGTCCTTCTTAGAAGATCTGCTATGTTCAACACATCCTCCGTCTGGGCGAAATATTCGGCTTCCCCCCTCAGTACCTGCTCGCAGGAGCAAAGCAGCTCCCTGCCCCTCAGGGTGCGGGAGCACATAACGGCTATGTCCCTGCATGCGGCTCCATACTTGGCGGCCATCCTTCCCGCCTGGAGATCCGAGATGAGATCGAATTCGTGATCGGAGCACTCTCCTCCGATTTCTTGAGATGCGGTCCGGCACTTTCCCCTGTTCCCCAGTTTTTCTATCACCAGGTCGGATGCCTTCTCTGCCATCAGTCGGTACGTGGTCAGTTTCCCACCGATGATGCTCACCATGTTGACCACCCCGTCCTGGGAGTGATCGATGAGCTTGAAGGTGCGGCTGATGTCCCTTCCCTCATCCGCTTCGGCAGGAAGAGGCCTGATGCCTGCGTATGCCCTGACCGCCCTGGCCTCTCCAATTGATGGTACCATCTCGGCCGCCTGATGGATCAGGAGCTTGACCTCATCGATGGTGGCCACACAATCATCAGGACTTGGCACCTCATCACAGGTTGTACCGACGATACTGCTGGAGTGACTTGGGACGATGATGTCACCATCGGAGGGAAGACGGAGCCTGTTGACCAACCCGTTCACCTTCCTGCCGTCCATTATGACCAGGGATCCCTTGTCCACCCGGATCGGTATCTCCAGGCCGGCCATGGATGCGATGCGGGAGCTCCAGGCTCCAGTGGCGTTGACCACCATCTCGGGTTTTATCACGTTTAACGAGGTTGACCTTCTGTCCCTGATCCGGACCTCCATCACGGTATCCTCCCAGAGATCCATACCCGCCACCTCACAGTGGTTGCGAACCTCTGCGCCCATGGCCCGCGCCTCCGCCACATTCGCTTGTGTGAGGAAGAACGGGTCAATGTATGCGTCCAGAACAGATACGGCCACCCGGGTGCTGGGAGAGATCAGGGGCTCTCTCTCCATAGCCTCCCTGACAGTGATCTCCTCAGCCTTCACACCAGTGTTCGAACAGCCCTTCATGAAGGTGTCCAAGTAGCTCGCATAGGAGTCGTCGATACCCAGGAAAATTCCCCCGGTATCCTCAATGCAGAAAGGAGCGATCCGTTTCAGTACCTCATTCTCAATGGCACACTCCCTTGCGGAATCGGGGTCCTTTACCGCATAACGAGCGCCGCTGTGGAGCATGCCGTGACTTCGACCCGTGGCGCCGGCTGAGAAGTCCCCTCTCTCTAGCAATATGACCTCTACTCCTCTCATGGAAAGGTCACGGGCAATTCCCGCGCCTGTGGCGCCGCCACCGATCACCAGTGCCTCACACCGCAATGAAACACCTCAACGCTCTTCCTTGGGAACCCAGTCCCCAGCACGCTTGACGGCCCTCTTCCAATTCTCGTACAGAAACTCCCTTTTTCCGAATTTCATGGAGGGCTCGAAAGTGCGGTCTATTATCCAATTGTCCTTGAGCTCGTCCAGATCCTCCCAGAATCCAGACGCGAGCCCGGCGGCATAGGCCGCTCCGAGAGCCGTGGTCTCCTGGATCGTCGGGCGCAATACTTGTACACCAAGTATATCAGACTGAAGCTGGCAGAGGAAGTTGTTCTTTGTGGCCCCTCCATCAACGCGGAGTGATCTTAGCTCGATACCAGAATCGGCCTGCATGGTTTCGGCCACGTCCCTGGTCTGGAAACAAATGGATTCCAAGGTAGCTCGGACGATATGCTCCCTTTGTGTTCCGCGTGTAATTCCCACTATGGTTCCCCGGGCATAGGGATCCCAGTAGGGCGCTCCCAATCCGACGAACGCTGGGACGAAGTAAACTCCTCCCGAATCCTGAACACAGCTGGCCATCTTCTCGGTCTCGGCTGCGTTGACGATGATCCGCAGGCCGTCCCTCAGCCACTGGACCGCCGCTCCGGTGATGAAGATCGAACCCTCAAGGGCGTAGCATACCCTCTGGTCACCGATCTTGTAAGCCACAGTCGTAAGAAGACCCTTGGAGGAGCTGACTCTCTCCGTCCCGGTGTTCTCAAGCATGAAGCTGCCCGTCCCGTAGGTGTTCTTGGCCTCACCTGGCTCGAAGCAGGTCTGCCCGAAGAGAGCAGCTTGCTGGTCGCCGAGATCACCGCAAACCGGCATAGAGAACCCTTCCACTTCCTCCAGCACATTTCCGTAGGTCTCAGGGTCGCTTGACGGCCTCACTTCAGGAAGTATGGCCTCGGGAATGCCCAATACCTCCAGAAGCTCCTGATCCCACTCGCAGACAGATATGTCAAAAAGCAGGGTTCTGGAGGCATTCGATGGGTCCGTCACATGCTGACCGGTCAAATTCCATATCAACCATGTGTCCATGTTACCGAACATCAGCTCGCCGTTGATCGCCCTCTTCATCGCCCCGGGAACATTCTGCAAGATCCATTTGATCTTGGTACCAGAGAAGTAGGGATCCAGTATCAATCCCGTTTTCTCAGAGAAGACCTCTGAGTGGCCATCGGCTACTAGAGACTCACATATATCGGCGGTTCGCCTGCACTGCCAGACTATTGCGTTGTATATTGGATTGCCGGTTTTCCTATCCCAGATTACAGTGGTCTCCCTCTGGTTCGTTACCCCCAGGGCGGAGAGCTGTGAGGCTTCAAGTCGCCTGGCATCAAGGGCTTCCCTCATTACCTTTCGGGTCTTCTGCCAGATCTCCACCGGATTATGTTCGACCCATCCCGGCCTTGGGAAAATCTGGGTGTGCTCCTCGTAGGCGGAGGATATCATCTCACCCTCCTTATTGAAGACCACGAACCTGGTCCCGGTTGTCCCCTGGTCTATGGCACCTACATAATCGGCCATAATACCCTCCCTTTCGAATGTATGAAGGTATCAGTATTTCCAATTTCCCGGGCTCGATAAGTATTGGATTTGAGATCGCTTTCTGCTCAATTCGTTTGCTCGAATTTCTCTATCTCACTAGCCTCTTTGATCAATGAAAGGGTAAGAGCTATCCTAATGGCCACTACCACTGCCAGTATGCTGACCTCTTCGAGGCTACCCTTGACCACCGTAAGGATTATGTCTGCCCCGATGAGGAAGTCAAGCCCGAGGATCATCCTATGAGTGAAATCATGCCTTATCGTTCGGTCACTGTGTTTGGTCCTTCTCGTCGACTCCTTCAGCAAGAAAAGGATGAACGCCATGATTCCAGCATAGAATATTAGAAGAACCCCCGCCACCGCAAGGATGTCCGAGAGAATGGTCATCAGTTCGAAGAGCAGAGAATCCATTGGTAAAACAAGTGTATGTTGACATATTAATATATTTCAGAGATTGTAAATGGGTCAGAGAAAATTTAGTAGAAGTAGCGGGGGGTCGATTTGAACGACCGATCTCCGGGTTATGAGCCCGACGGGATTTCCTGGCTACCCCACCCCGCTGTGCGATTCTCTATAAAATCGACCTAGATAAGGTTTTGGGTCAGAAGAACTTTTTGAAACGCATTAGGTCCTCGATATCACCCTTCACCCTAAGCTTCCGGAGTGCAAGCGCCTTCATGGGTTTTATCTTTCGGGAAATGACCCCCTCCATGGTCTCTGGGTCGGATATCAACTTGATATCCGCATCATCCAGCAATCCATCTTGGAATGAATGGACCCTCCCATTATCCAGTATGAAGGAGTATTTCTCACTCCCAAGGTCGATGTTCACCTTCTTGACGATTCCAGACAGTTCCTCCCTCATCTTCTCGTCCTTCTCGACCTTTGAGTGGAACTTGTCGATCATCTGCTGAATAGATTCCTTTACTACCATGATTAGTCCGTCCAGTCGGTAAGCCTGTGCGTCCGCGAGAGGTTCAGGAGCCTTCTGGATGTGTCCCAGGACCTCCTGGCGTAGGGGGGTAAATCTCCCTTCTCACTTATCCAGTTTTCTAGGAATGCTATGGTGACTGGATCACTGGCATATCCGCTCCCAACAGGTTGATCGAGCTCCTCGCTGATTCGATCCATAATGCTGTCACGGGTCTCTTTAGCCACGATCGAGGCCGCCGATACCACTGGATATTGCTCGTCGGCTTTATGTTCGCAGATCATCTGGACATCGAAGTCCAGATGGCTGCAGACCATCCTTTTGAACCTGTGGGGATCAACATCTGCCGCATCGGCGAAGATCGTGCTCCCCCTGAACCTTGAGAGGGCGGTCGCGAATGCGCGGGCCTCGATGCTATTCAGAGAATCACTAGCCCGCTGCTTGTCGATATCATCGTGGGTGATGATCACAACCTCGATATCCGCCACCTGATGGATCGCTGAGTGAAGGTCGATCCTCCTGGCCCGGGTAAGCTTCTTGGAATCCCTGACCCCCATTTCGATTAGGGGAGTATCGTCCTCCACCATCACGGCGGCCACAACCAGCGGTCCAAGCACCGGACCCCTTCCCGCCTCGTCAACTCCGCACTTCCTAGACAACCTAAGATCACTCATTGCAACCCTTTCAGATGGCCTGGATTATCCATCTTACCCCGTATTAGATTTTTGGCTCGAAGAATTCAATTCAAGCCAATTAGAAAATCCTACCATTTTCCCTGTTCGACGGCTAATCTTTAAGTCATGCGTTCCAATGCCGGTTCCGGTGAGAGCATTCCCACCTCGGACGTCCAAAACAGATACCTAAACAATGGTTACAAGCTGACCAAGGTCGGCGTTACAGGAGTGAAGAAACCGGTCACGGTAAG